>JAQGPD010000494.1 GCA_028293305.1 Verrucomicrobiales bacterium
CACGGCCTGCTCCGCGGCGTGTTTCGTGCGCGCATAAATGCCCAAGGGATTGCAGTCATCTCCCTCGCGGCGCAGTCCTGGCGTTTTCCCATCATAGACATAGTCGGTGCTGACGTGGACGAGTTTCGCGCCCCGGGCCTGACATATCCTCGCGATGCGCGCCGGGGCGTCCGTATTCACCGCGCGGGCTTCGTCGGGGTGTTGCTCGCAATAATCCACGCCCGTCACCGCGGCGCAGTGGATGACGGCTTCAAAATCCAGAGCTCCGAAATGATCGTCGATTTGTTCCGGCGAGGCGAGGTCGAGGGCCTTGCGGTCCCAGGCAATGACCCGGTGCCGGTCGCGGAGGTGCCTGGCCACGGCCGCGCCGAGACGTCCGCCAGTTCCTGTTATGATGATGCGCATGCCGCACAGGGCATCGGCGCGCGGCAAATGACAAATGGCAAATGACAAATTGCAGGCGGCATCGGGGTGGGGCAAAAATGGCTCATGATTTCAGTGTTCCGACTTCGCGCTGCAGCCGCCTCCCTCAGTCGGGAGCAGCGGTGGTTTATTTTTTGGACCGTGCTGGCCATGGGGTTGCTGGCATGGCTGGCGGTGCCAGGTCCGCGCGCGGCAAAGGCAGGCGCGCGGTTGGCGTCGCTGCATGCGGAAGGCCAACCCGGCGGCACGGCGGATTATGTGGCGTATTGGATTCCAAAAGCGGGGAAGGGCGGGCTGGTGCTGGCGGGTTTGTTATTGCTGGCGGTGAAATGGATTGTGCGCCCCCTTCCGACAGCGGCGGTTGCGGCTCTGCAGGCTCCTCGAAAACAAGGCTGGTGGCTGGCGGTTTTTACGGTCTGCGTGATGGCATGGAGCGCGTGGGCCAATGCGCCGCGATTGAATTACGGCCTGTGGGGCGATGAGGAATCGACGATGCGCAAAAGTGTGGTGGGTCAGTTTGAGCGAAACAAGGACGGCAAACTGGAACTGGATGCGGTGAACTGGACTGAGACGGTTTTCCGTTATCGCGATCCCAATAACCATCCGCTGAACAGCGTGCTTTCCCGCCTCAGCCACACCGCCTTCGCCCAAGACCTGACACGTCCTGACGGATTCTATTTCGACGAACGGGCCATGCGGCTGCCGGTGTTTTTCGCGGGATTGCTGGGTTTGGCGGCGGTGGCATGGGTCGGCTGGGTGCTGGGAAAACCAATGCTGGGCGGAGTTGCGGTGACGCTGCTGGCGATGCATCCGTGGTTTGTCCGGTATGGCGTGGAAACCCGCGGCTACGGCCTGCTCCTGCTCTTCACACCACTGGCCCTGGGCTGCCTGATCCGTGCCGCGCAGAACGGAAAATGGCGCTGGTGGATTGGTTATGGATTCGCGCAATTTCTGATCCTGTGGTCCTACCCCGGCGCGGTGCATCTGCTGGTGGCGCTGAATATTTCCGCCGGGTGTCTGGTGGTTTTCCTGACAAATGACAGCGCCTGGCGGACGGCCCAGGCGGGACGCTGGCTGACGGCTTGTGCCCTGGGCGCGGTGATGTGCACGGTGCAGATGCTGCCGCTGGTGCAGCCGCTGATGTTCTATTTAAAAACTCCGCGCATGCAGGGTCCGATGACCGCTGAATGGTTCCCGGATGCGGCGGCGTGGCTCTTCACCGGAGTGCCGTGGCGGCCGTGGGATGCGGAAAATCCGCTCTGCTGGTCCTGGCTTCAGGCTTTGTCAGGATCGTGGGCCGTGATTGGATTTGTTGGAATTTGCGGGGTGCTGGTCGTGGGCGGGGCCGGGTGGTGGCGGCAGGGCCGGATGGGCCGCGCGTTGCTGCCGGCGCTGGTGCTGCATGCTCCGCTTTTTGTGCTGCAATCCCAACTGGCCAAAGGCTTCATTTACACTTGGTATCTCTTCCCGGCCCTGACGGGTTTGATGTTATTGGCGGCCGGGATCTGCTGGTTTCCTTCGGTTGTCAGGCTGCCGGCTTTTCTGGTGCTGGCACTGCCCTGGCTGGCGGTCACACCAACTGCGGTGAAGCTGCTGCGGGAGCATCCCACGGAACAAATGCGTGAGGGCACCAAACTAACACGGCCTGTTAGTCTGGCCTCGGATCCGCGCATCGATGATGTGATGACGGTCGATATCATCATGACCACACGCGGTTATGATCCGGCAGTGCTGCCTTTGAAATCGGATGATGTCGAAGCCTTCGGCGCGTATTTGCGGGAAGCGGATGCGAAACAAAAACCGCTTTTTGTCCATCTGGGTTCCGCCGCCCTGGCAGTTAGGGAACGTCCCCGGGTGATGGCGATGATCTTGAATCCGGGCTTGTTCGAAGCGGTGGCCACCCTGCCCGGAATGGACGGACCCTACACCCGGCAGGTGTTCCGTTATAAACCGGGGTCCGCTCCCGCCGGTGGTATGAAACCTTGACTGGTATTCAAGCCGGAAGGGCCGCGTGGACTGGGGCGACGGCAGTGACTCCAGCGACTGCGGAGATGTCAGTGCTGGCGACGGCTTTCTGCGTGGCTTCGGAGCACCAGGAGCCGACTTCGAGCGGGGTGAAGATTTTACCGATGATGCGGCGGAGAAGGCCTTTGAGGTTCGGGTTGTCCAGATCCTGGAGCGTGCGGATGGCTTGTTCCTTATAGCGGTCGAGGAGGTCCTGGGCGTGGGAAATGGCTTTCGCACGGTCGCCCGCGAAGCGTTCGGTCGTGAGGCAGGCGATGAGATTGACGGCGGGGCGGTGGGGTGCGGCGGGGGTGACTTCCTCCGTTTCGTTGGTTCCGGCACCGGCGTCCGCGCCGTGGTCCTCCAGGTCGTCCTTGATTTGATAGGCGATGCCCAGGGCTTCGCTGAAGGCTTGGAGCGCGGTTTCGTTTTCGTCCAAGGCCCCGGCGTGCGCGGCACCGAGAAGCAGGGCCACGGAAAAAGCGGGGGCGGTTTTGAGGCGGAAAATTTCCAAAATCTGGCCGCTGGTGAGCGGACTCGGGTTTTGTTGCCAGGCGAGTTCCGCGCCCTGGCCGCGGCAGAGGTCGCGCTGGCCGTGCGAGGCGATGCGGATGAGCGGAGCGATTTGATGGCCCGGCAATCCGCAGTCGGCGATGAGGCGGTAGCCTTCGCCGATGAGCAAATCCCCGGCATTCAACGCGGCGGGAACGCCGTGCGAGGCGTGGAGCGTCGGCTGGCCATAGCGCAGGGCGTCGCCGTCCTCGATGTCATCGTGGATCAGCGAGGCTTTGTGGAAACACTCCACGGCCAGGGCCAGTTTTTGGATCGAGGGCGTGAAAGCGGCGGTGGGGTCCGAGCGGAGCGCCTGACTGACCGCCGTGGTCAGGTAGGGACGCCAGCGGTTGCCGGGGCCTGCAAGCGCTTCACGCGCAAGGAGTTCCGCCGCGCCTTCCGCAGGTCCGGCCAGGGCGGTCAGCGTATCCGGAGTGAACCAGGTGCGCACGTCCTCGTGCAAGGCGTTGAGATTCAACCGCCGGGTCTTGTCCTCGCTCGTCAGGTGCAGGTAATCCCACACCCAGTCGATATCGACCGTGGTATCAATGCAGTCGTCCTGAAGCAGAGGCACCGCGATAGCTGGAATGGCGGCCGCTTCCACGTAGGGGAAGGTGCGCTCCAGCACGGGGAGGCAGGAAATGCCGACAATGGCTTCGATTTTTCCCGTCTGGATGAGGGACATCACGATGGCGCTGCCCTCGGCCACAAGCACCGCATAACCAAGGCGTTCCGCTTCATTTTGGAAATCCTGGATGGTGCAGAGACCGCATTGTTTGCAGAGCAGGCCGAATTCGTCGAAAGGAGCCGGACATTTACTTTCCACCCGCAGGCACTTCGGCATCAGGAGCAGTCGGCGCTCGTAGGGGATGGTCGCCAGGGACTCCCGCCAGATTTCATTCGAAAGCAGGACGCCGGTGTAGTCGAGATGGATGGGGTCGATTCCCGTCTCGGCCACAATCCGTTGAGCCAGAACGCGCAACTCATCCCCCGGCATAGGCGGCACCGGTTTTTCGCGTTCCACGAAGTCGCGGATGTAGCGGAGGAGCGCGTCGCGTTCCCCTTTGGTTTGAGGGATGTTTTTTTTCGGCTGACGGAACCTGCGCGTGGTCGGCGGGAGCGCCGGCGGCAGAGTGACAGTGGCGAGGGGGGCGGCGGGGGCGGCGACGGACATGGGAAAAAGGGGGGCGTGGAAAGAGGAACGCTGCGGGACGTTAAAGGGCAGCGGCGGAAATGCCAAGCTGCATTGCGCGATCGAAAAAAATTGCTGCGGAAAAGACGTCGCCCCGGCCGGCGGCCTGTCATGGAAAGGTCGTCTTGTCTTCTATTCGCTCCCCTCAGCCCCGCCGCCGCTCGCAGACCCCTTTCGTCCGCAGCTCATCACAACTCGCCTCGATCCGCACCGAACTCGTCTCCGGCCGGAAACCCAGCCGGCGCGTGATGCAGTCCTCCAGCAAACTCATGTGCACGTCCTCGAACTCCACCACCTTTTGGCAATCAAGGCAGATCAGGTGATTGTGGTGCGGATGATCCACAAAATTCGGATCATAATACGTCTGGTCCCGGCCGAGGTCGATTTCCTTCAGCAATCCGCTCTCCACCAGGAGGCTGAGCGTCCGGTAAAGCGTGGCCCGGGAGGCCGTGGCGTCGATCTTCCTGGCCCGTTCCCACAGTTCCTCCGCCGTGAAATGATCCGTGGTATTGAACGCTGCTTCTATGATCACATCCCGCTGGCGGGTGCGGCGGAGCCCTTTGGCGGTGATGAATTCATCGACCCTGGATTGGATG
>JAQGPD010000502.1 GCA_028293305.1 Verrucomicrobiales bacterium
ATCACCACGCATGTTTCGCAATCCCTGGGCAAAAGCCGCCCCGCCGCCTGCGGCCGGATCACGTGGCAGGGCATTTATTGCGGGGCTTTTTTCGGTTGGCTCTGTCTGATCTATTACCCCACGGCCGGGGTGGTTTTCAGGACCGTTTTTCCGAGTCACTCGCCGGCACTGATCGCGATGGAGACCACGTATTTTCAAATTTCCCTGCTGGGTGTGGCTCCGCTGATGGTGTCCACCGTCATCGGAAATTTCCTGACCGGGCTGGGGCGCACGCGCACGCTTATGGCCTCCGCCTTCGGGGGGGTTTTCGCCAATATCGGCTTCAGTTGGGCGCTGGTTTTCGGCAAAATGGGCATGCCGGCCATGGGGTTTCCTGGGATCGCGTGGGGCACGTTGCTGGCGACCGTGTTCCAGTCGCTGGTGCTCTTCGCCATCTTCCTGGGCCCGAGGCGGATGCGGGAGGAATTCGGCACGGCGCAGGCAGGTTTTTCAAAAAATAGAGCCAAGCGCCTGGTCCGTCTGGGAATGCCCGCCGGGCTGCACGGCTGCATGGATTATCTGGCCTGGGGCGTGGTGCTGACCTGGCTGATCAGCTTTTCCGGCGAGGCCCACATCGCCGCGCAAACGATCATGGTGCGCTGCATCACCCTGTCTTTTCTGCCCGCCGAGGGCCTTTCCTCCGCCCTCACCACGCTGGTGGGAAAAGCCGTCGGCGCCCGCGACTACCTGCTCGCCCGCCGCTACGCGCGCGCCGGGTTCACCATCAATGCCATCTGGATGTCCGTGATGGCGCTGCTGTATGTATGCTTCGGGGAATTCATCGTGCGGCTTTTCACCGACCTCCCGGAAGTCGTGGACGCCGGGAAAACCGCGATCCTCTGGGTGGCCGCATTCCAATTTTTCGACGCCATGAACGTGACCTACAGCAACGCGCTCCAGGGCGCGGGCGATGTCGCCTGGCCGAGCGCGGTCAACTT
This sequence comes from Verrucomicrobiales bacterium, assembly GCA_028293305.1. GTDB lineage: Bacteria > Verrucomicrobiota > Verrucomicrobiia > Verrucomicrobiales > V1-33 > CAIZWU01. The sequence goes on from JAQGPD010000502.1 coordinate 978, forward strand.
CACCATCAGCATCGTGGTGCTCCTCGGCGGCGGACTGGCCATGGTCACGTTTTTCCCCAGCACCGCCTCCTCCGGCGTGTGGGCCATGGCGACGCTCTACGTCATCGCCCATGGAATATTATACAGCCTGCGATGGAAAAGCCGGGCCTGGCAAAATCCGAAATTCCTCGCCTGAGCGGTGCCTATGCCCGCGCCGTCGCCATGCCCGCGCGGTGCCCATTTCCAAGCATTGCCTATGCCCGAATGGTGCCTGAATTTTTCTCCAAGGCCCACCTCAAAACCGTCCTCCGCGCCGGTTCTCACTCTCCCGTGGCCAACAACACCGGCTCCAATAAAAATTTCTGCACAATCCCCAGCCGGCTGTATTTCAGTTTCAAACTCTCCGGCAAAAGCGCGAAATCCCTGATCACACCCCGGCATTCCGGCGATCCGCAGCGGCACTCCATGGTCCAAAACGACTCCCCCATGCAGGTGGAATAATCAAAACGGATCTCCTCCCCCTCCGGAATCGCCCGCAGCGCGTGCAGCTCCACCGCATTCCGCAGCCCCGTGTTAGGCTCGCAGTGGTGATTCACAAACTTCACGGGCGGAATCGGATCCACATAGGAGTCCGCGCCGATCTGCACCGTATCGGAAAGCTCGCGGCCCTCCTCCCCCTCCACCCTCGCCCCGTGGAACGTCAGCACATGCTCCCCGGCAAGAAAATCGCGCGCCGCAAACACGCCCCGGCCCACGGAGGTCATCCCCACGCGGATTCCAGGAAAACTATGCTTTTCCAAATAGGATCTCCATCCCGTGGCGAAATCCGATGGAAATTTTTCAGGAGAACGATCGGACATAATTTTAAAAAAAATCATTGCTTCCGGACAAACCCGAAAGCTTAATCAAAATGCCACACCCTCGTTCTATTCAAAGCGAAAATTCTCAGTTTTGTGCTCGCACTAATGATAATATTTAGGTTTACTATTTTTTCTAAAATACTAACCCATCCTAGCCATCCGGGAGGAAATTCCATAACACCTTCGACTTGCACCCCATCCATGCCCCGTCGAGGCCTCCTGTTGCTATTCCCCGGGAAGCGGCCATCTGGTGTGGAATCGGAATATTTTTTAAAAATCCACCCGGCCGAAACACCGGAAAAATTTCCCCAAAATTCCCCTTCATTCCCCGGCAAAAGGGTTACCCTTCCGGCCTGCTTTCAAGACATGAACGACTCCCACGCCTCTCCCCGCCCGACCGCCGCCCCGACCGCCGCCGCCCTTTCCGACGAACTGGAAACCTGGGGTGTTGAGGACTCGCTGGAACTCTACGGACTGCCCCGCTGGGGAAATGGTTATTTCAGCGGCAACAAAACCGGCGAAGTCACCGTGCGCCTGCAAAACAACACCGACTTCGCCGAGGTCTCCCTGCCCCAGATCATCCGCGGGCTGATGAAGAAAAATAAGGACTTCCACCTCCCCGCCCTCTTCCGCTTCCCGGACCTGCTCTACGCGCGCATCAAGGAACTCAACGAAACCTTCCGCGAGGAAATCCGCAACCAGGGCTACAAAGGCCGTTACCGCGGCGTCTATCCTATCAAAGTCAACCAGCAGCAGCAGGTCGTCAAGGAAGTCACGGAATACGGCCGCCAATACCACTACGGCATCGAGGTCGGCTCCAAACCGGAACTCCTCGCCGCCCTCGCCTTCATGCACGACCGCGAGGCCCTCCTCATCTGCAACGGTTATAAAGACGCGGAATTCATCGACCTCGCCCTCCAGTCCAAACAAGCCGGCCTGAACATCGTCCTCGTCCTCGAAATGCCGCCCGAGCTGGAACTCGTCATGGCCCGCAGCAAAGCCCTCGGCATCGAACCCGTCCTCGGCATTCGCATCAAACTCTCCACCAAAGGCAGCGGCCACTGGGCGGAATCCGCCGGCGACCGCTCGCCCTTCGGACTCAATTTCTCCCAGACCATCCGCGTCGTGGACCAGCTCAAGGCCATGGGCAAACTGAAGTGCCTGCGCATGCTGCACTATCATCAGGGCTCCCAGATCCCCAAAGTCTCCACCATCCGCCTCGCCGCCCAGGAAGCCGCGCGCGTTTACGTGAATCTTGTCAGGGAAGGCGCCCCCATGGGCCTCCTGAACCTCGGCGGCGGCCTCGCCGTGGACTACTCCGGCAAAAAACAAGCGGACGAAAACTCGATGAACTATTCCATGCGCGAATACTGCGCGGACATCATCGAGTCCGTCCAGAAAGTCATGGACGAGGCCAACGTCAACCACCCTGACATCGTCACGGAATCCGGCCGCGCCATCGTCGCTTATTACAGCGTCCTCGTCTTCGACATCCTCGACGTGAACCGCATGGCCAGCGACGAGCCCATCCCCAAACTCCCGCGCGGCTCCAGCGACACCCTGAAGTCCATGCTGGAAGTCATCGAAAACCTCGAAAGCACCAGCGCCCAGGAGACCTACACCGACATCGTCTTCTACCGCGACGAACTCCTCACCCTCTTCCGCACCGGCCAGGTCTCCCTGCGCGAGCGCGCCCTCGGCGACCGCATCTACTGGCACGTCCTCACCCTTGTCGCGGAGCGCACCCGCCACGACACCAGCGAGGAAATGACCGGCCTCCGCACCCGCCTGGCCGACTTCTATTACGGGAACTTCTCCATGTTCCAAAGCCTCCCCGACGTCTGGGCCATCCAACAATTCCTCCCCGTCAGCCCCCTCCACCGCCTCGACGAAAAACCCACCCGCGAGGCCGTCATCTCCGACGTCACCTGCGACTGCGAAGGCGTCCTGAACTGCTTCATCGGCGACAACGGAAAGCGCTCCGCCACCATCCCCCTCCACGCCCTCAAGGGCAACGACGACTACATGATGGGCGTCTTCCTCGTCGGAGCCTACCAGGAAACCCTCGGCGACCTCCACAACCTCCTCGGCGACACCAGCGTCGTCACCGTCCGCCTGCGGGGAGGAAAAATCAGCTACAGCCGCCAACTCGAAGGCGACACCGCCGAGGAAGTCCTATCCTATCTTGAATACGTCCCCCGCGACCTCCTGAAGCGCTTCAAAACCCTCACCGAAGAGCCCGCCACCCAGAAGAAAATCAACGAGGATCAAGCCGCCGCCCTCTACAAAGCCTACCGCAAAAACCTGAAGTCCTACACCTACTTCAGCGGTTAGAGCGCCGCAACACCACCTTCCCCAAACAGGAAAACTGTTTGCCAAAAGCTGACGATCGTTTACTTTTGGTAAACAATGGACACCCTCAGCCTGCTCTTTCCCAAAGCCCGCAAGGAAATCTTGCGGCTGCTTTTCGGGGATTTGTTGCCCGAGCTGCACCTTCGTGATCTCGCGCGGATGGCCCACCTGACGGCTCCCGCCCTCACGCGCGAACTGTCGTTGCTGCAAAAAGATGGCCTGGTCGCCTCCCGCCGGGACGGCAACCGCCTCTATTTCAAAGCCTGCCCGCAGCATCCATTTTTTCCGGATCTGAGACGGATGGTGGAAAAATCCCACGGCATCCAGCAGAAACTTAAAACCGCCCTGGCCGATGTCGCCGGCATCCGCTGCGCGTTTATATTCGGCTCCATCGCGGCAAACACCGCATCAGTTGATAGTGATATCGATATCCTCATCATTGGCACCGCCGGCCTGCGCGCCATCACTCCCGCCTTGCGTTCCGTCGCATCGGAAAGCCACCGGGAAATCAATCCGCGATGCCTGACACCGGAGGAATGGCGGCAAAAAAAACACGCGGGTGATGCTTTTGCAGGCCGCGTGGAAGCGGAGCCCAAACTCTGGCTGAAAGGAGGACCGGATGAGCTTGCCGCTCTGGGCTAACAATGGCTGGCTGCGGCCCCATCAAACCACGCCGCTGCAGATCCATGATTTGCTAGCCATTGTGGACCGGGATCTTGAGGACGCCAAAGCCCGCGATTTGTCGCCGGATTGGAAGTTTGGCAACGCCTACAATGCGGCGCTGAAACTCTGCACCATCCTCCTGTTTGCGAGTGGATACCGTCCTGAAAAAAACCTCGCCCACTACCGCACGCTGCGGGCACTTCCTCTCATTCTGGGAAGCGCCCGGGATGATGATGCCGATTATCTGGACACCTGCCGCGCCCGCAGGAATACGGCGGAATATGATGCCGCAGGCACGGTGAGTTTGTCAGAAGCCGAGGAACTTCAGGCTTTTTCCCTGGCTCTCCGGACAGACGTTTTGATTTGGCTGAAAGCATGTCATCCCGCCCTGTGCCCATGATTTCATTCTAACGACTACTTTTTGAGTTTAAATGGCATGAACCGCGGAACCCTGCCCTCAATCTTCCTCCGCTGCCTCGCCGCAGTCGCCGTGCCATTTCTGGCCGCCTCCTGCCAACACGAGCCCACGCCCGAAAGCGTAAAACCCATCTACGCCAAAATAGATAGGAAGCGACCCGCCAGTCTGGAGTTCTGGAAAACGAAATCCATCCAGGGCCGGGAAGCCCTCGACTATGGCAGCCGCGTCTCCGCCATGCTCGCCCCCACGGATATAACCATTTCCCTCCGCACCGTGCGGACCGCCGACGGCGGGGCCACCGTGAAATGCGGCTTCCAGGGAAAACCGGGAAAATCCTACGGCTTTGGATCCGCCGTCCCCATTTCGAAAGATGGTTATTTCCTGACCGCCGCCCACTGTGTCGGCCAAAAAGGCAGCACCATCCAGATCCTCGCCAAAACCGCCTCCCCTCCCGTTACCCTGTCCCTCGCCCGCGTCGTCTGGCGCAGTGACGAAACCAATCCCGCCGAACCCGATCTCGCCATTCTCCACGCCCCTATCAAACCGGAGATTTCTGTCAGGATCGCCTCCCCCGGCCTGCTGAAAACCGGGACCCCCATCCTCACCAGCGGCTACGGATCCTTCAAAAAGTCCTGGGCCGGCGGACGTATTCAATCCATCACCGCACCCCAAACCGCACCCACCGGCGTCACCTGGCGGGAACTCACCCACAGTGCACCATTCACCCCCGGCGACAGCGGCGGCCCCATTCTTTCGGAGGATGGCGAACTCGTCGGCATCAATTCCCAGATTGTCCTGACAACTCCTGGCTGGCTTCCGTTCGGCCTTGGCTCGTTCGGCTACGACCGTGGAATCTGCTTCGTCCCCGACCCCGTCTGGCTCGACAGCATCATCCAACGCGACCGAACCAGCCGCGACAGAAAGCACAACATAAAAAAATAACCCCACCCGCCCAAGAATCCCCGCTTCCAATTTCACTCCCCGCCTTTTCAATACCGAATGTGGACCTCCCAAGCTGAATTCACCGACATCCGTTACGAAACCACCGCTGACGGCATCGCCAAAATCACCATCAACCGCCCGGAAGTCCGCAACGCCTTCCGTCCGCTGACCGTGCAGGAACTCCTCCGCGCCTTCGACCTCGCCCATGAGGACCCCAGCGTCGGCGTCATCATCCTAACCGGTGAAGGCGACCTCGCCTTCTGCTCCGGCGGCGACCAGAAAGTCCGCGGCCACGCCGGCTACCTCGGCGCGGATGGCGTGCCCCGCCTGAACGTTCTCGACCTCCAGAAAAAAATCCGCGGCATTCCCAAGCCAGTCATCGCCATGGTCGCCGGCTATGCCATCGGCGGCGGCCACGTCCTGCATATCGTGTGCGACCTAACCATCGCCGCGGACAACGCCCGCTTCGGCCAAACCGGACCCAAAGTCGGCTCCTTCGACGGCGGCCTCGGCTCCAGTTATCTCGCCCGCATTGTCGGCCAGAAAAAAGCCCGCGAAATCTGGTATCTCTGCCGCCAATACGACGCCCAACAGGCGCTCGACATGGGCCTCGTCAACACCGTCGTCCCCCTCGCCCAGCTTGAGGAAGAAACCGTCAAATGGTGCCGCGAAATCCTTGCCCACTCCCCCATCGCGCTGCGTTGCCTCAAGGCCGCGCTCAATGCCGACTGCGACGGCCAGATGGGCCTGCTCGATCTCGCCGGCAACGCCACCCTGCTCTACTACATGAGCGAGGAAGCCAAAGAAGGCAAAAACGCCTTCATCGAAAAGCGGAAGCCCGATTTCTCGAAGTTCCCGCGCGTGCCGTAGCCCCGCAGAAGCCATCGCTTGTTCAAATAGCCCGTGGCTCACGTCGCCCCCGACGTGAATCAAAACAAGCTGCGCGAAGCGCCATCCTTTCTACCAAGGGTCGTGATGTGCCCAACGGCAGAAGCAACAGAA
>JAQGPD010000503.1 GCA_028293305.1 Verrucomicrobiales bacterium
TTCCCGGAGGGATTGGCGGAATCGGAACGGGCGGAGTTTGAGGCCAGGATCCGGGGGCATGCGCAGTTTTTGTAAAGCTGGCTGGAGGTGATAGCAAGGCGGGCGTTAAAGTCTGAAGCTGAAGTGCAGATCCCGTCACGCAGTGACCGTGGAGTGCTTTGACTTGTCAAAGCTTTCCCTGACGAAGCTTGCTGAGTCGAATCTTGACCGCAGTCAGCGGTGAAGAATTAGGTAGCGCCAACGATTTTTGATTATTCAAACAATCCGACTATTCCAGAATTATTAGGGACTGCCTTGATCGGTGAGCTGCGTAATGCCGGATAGTTGAGTAGAGCCGGATAGCTGCTGCCGCTCAGAGGACTGAGCGGACTACTCTGTGAGCGGACTACTCTATGCGGACTACTCTGTGAGCGGACTACTTGTGCGGACTACTCTGGCTTGCAATGAGGAGGTTCCCGGAGACATTGCGCGCTTCTTTCCCCCTTCATGCTTCAACTCAATAACATCAGCAAGGTTTACGCCGGACGCGTTCTCTTCGATCAGGCCTCCCTCCAACTCATGCGCGGCGACCGCCTCGGCCTCGTGGGTCCCAATGGCGCCGGCAAGTCCACCCTCTTCCGCATCATCCTCGGTGAGGAGTCCCCGGATTCCGGAAAAGTCCTCCTCGAACGCGGCGTCACCATGGGCTTCCTCCCGCAGGAAAGCGCCCCGGTCGGCGACGAAACCGTCCTGGAAATGGCCACCTCCCACATGGCGGATGCCCTCGGCTGGGAGGCCGAACCCAAGGCCAAAAAAATCCTCCGCGGCCTGGCTTTCCGGGAATCCGACTTCAACCGTCCCGCCAAAACCCTCAGCGGCGGCTGGGTCATGCGCGCCCACCTTGCCCGCCTCCTCGTCCAGGAGCCGGATCTTCTCCTGCTGGACGAACCAACGAATCACCTCGACCTCGAGTCCCTCGGCTGGTTTCAGGAATACCTGAAGTCCTATCCGGGCGGCATCCTGATGATTTCGCATGACCGCGAATTTTTAAATCAGCTCATCAAAAAAGTCGTGGAGATCGCCCACGAGCGCCTCAACTACTACACCGGCAATTACGAAACCTACGTCCGCGAAAAAGTCGCCCGCGAGGAGCAACACCTTGCTGCTTATGAAAACCAGCAGCGCGAAATAAAGAAGCTGCAGGACTTCGCCGACCGCTTCCGGGCCAAAGCCAGCAAGGCCGCGCAGGCCCAGTCCAAGCTGAAGCAAATCGACGCCATGGAAAAAATCGCCGCGCCCATGGCCGCCGCGAAAACCGTCGCCTTCCGTTTCCCGCAGCCACCCCGCAGCGGCATCCGCGCCATCACGCTGAAGGATGTGGAGTTTTCCTATCCGAATCTCAAAATCTACGAAGGCCTCAACTTCGAAGCCGAGCGTGGCCAGCGCACCGTCCTCGTGGGCCCTAACGGCGCCGGCAAATCCACCCTGCTGAAAATCCTGGCCGGCGTCCTCGTCCCCCAGGCCGGCGAGCGCACGCCCGGGCACAATGTCAGGGTCGGCTATTTCGCCCAGAACCGTCAGGAAACCCTCAAAATGAACCGCACCGTCCTGGCCGAAGCCATGGACCTGGAAAACCACGTGCCGGAACAAATGGTGCGGAATCTTCTCGGCAGTTTCCTCTTCAGCGGCGAGGACGTTTTCAAACCCGTCGGCGTGCTCAGCGGCGGAGAAAAATCGCGCCTCTCGCTCTGCAAGCTCCTGCTGGATCCTCCGAATCTCCTCCTCATGGACGAGCCCACGACCCACTTGGACATGGCCAGCATCGACGCCCTCATCGGCGCCATGGAAGCCTTCACGGGCACCCTCATTTTTATCAGCCACGACGTCCACTTCATCCGGAAACTGGCCACGACCGTGCTCCACATCAGCGCCGGCAAACTGACCTCCTACGCGGGCGACTATCAATATTACCTGGACAAATCCCACCAGACCTCCGACCGCGAGGCGCTGGTCTCCGGTGAAGGTTTATCAGACTCCCGCGCTGGCTCCCCAGCTCCCGCGGTCACTGCGGAACCCGTGAGACTTTTCCGCACCCGCGAGGAGAAAAAGGCTGAAAATCAACGCCGCGAGGTTGCCCTGATCGCCAAACGCGCCTTGAAAAAAGCCATCAGCGAGATGGAAAACCGCATCACCAATCTCGAGAAAAAACAAGCCGACCTCAGCATCGAACTGGAACTGCCCTCCACCTATGCCCGCCCCGCCGAAGCCATGCGGCTGAACCGGGAGCTCATGACCGTCCAGAACAATCTGACCACCACCACGGCCGCCTGGGAAAAGGCCCTCCAGGACCTCGCGGAATCCGAAAAATCGCCTTCGGAATCCTGACAAATTCCCCCGGAGCCCGCATCGGGGCTGTTCCCCGCTTCCGCCCCCGCTCCCGCCCCCGCATTTCACGCGCCCGCATTTCCTGACAAAAACCACGGTCGATTTTTCCCATGCCCCTGCGCCTCCTCATCGGACTCGGAAATCCCGGACCGGAATATGAAAACACCCGCCACAACGCCGGGTTCATGATCATCGACCGCATCGCAGCGCGGCTGGGGGCGACGTGGGCGAAGGAGCGGAAATTCGACGGCTGGTTCGCCCGGGCGGATGGGCTCTACCTGTTGAAACCGAAGACGTTCATGAACCTCAGCGGCAAAAGCGTGGCCGCCGTTTCCGGCTTTTTCAAAATCCCGCCCGCGGACATGCTGGCCATCTACGACGACGTAGCCCTGCCGGAGGGACGCCTCCGCATCAAGCCCTCCGGATCCGCCGGCGGGCATAACGGAATCAAGTCCATGATCGCCAGTCTCGGCAGCGATCAGTTCCCCAGATTGCGTTTTGGCGTGGGCGCGGCGGAAGAAAAATCGCTCGTGGGGCATGTTTTAGGCCGGTTTGACCCCTCCACGGAGGCAGAGCTGCACAAATCGCTTGAGAAAGCCGCGGATGCTGCCATTTTCGCCACCCTTCGCGGGCTGGAGTCTGCGATGAATCAGTTTAACACGGCGGAACCGCCCCGCCCCAAACCCGCCCGGCCTCTGCCGACCGCAGGCCAAGGCACCGCGGCTCTCCCCGCCCCCACACACCCACCCGAATCCACATGAAGCGCAAATACGAAGGTCTCATCGTTCTCAACACCAAAGGAAAAGAGGAAACTGTCGACGCATTGGTCTCCAAGCTCGGCCGCGAATTCGAACTCGAAGGCATCACCCTCGAGCAAATCGACCACCTCGGCAAAAAGACCTTCCCCTACGGCAGCAAAAAACTGACCGAAGGCTACTACGTCACCTATCACCTCCAGGCGGAACCCGCCGCACTCGCCTCCGTCCAAGCCAAGCTGAAGCTGAATGCCGACGTGCACCAGCAGCACTACCAACGCCTCGCCTAAGCGGGACCCGCCGTCTTTTCGGCAATCCATTTTCAATACGAGTAAGGGCTTGCCGCGAGGCAAGCCCTTCGCTTTAGTGCCCGTTCACATCCCTTTCCGCTCCCCACCATGGCCTCTCTCAATAAAGTAATGATCATCGGGAATCTGACCCGAGACCCCGAAGTCAAATACACCCCCAAAGGCATGGCCATCGCCGAAATCTCCCTGGCCGTGAACCGGAATTACAGCACCGCCGACGGGGAACGCCGCGAGGAAGTCACCTACCTCGAAGTCACTTTCTGGGGCAAACAGGCCGAAGTCCTGGGCCAATGGATGAAAAAAGGCCGTCCCCTTTACGTGGAAGGCCGCCTGCGACTCGATTCCTGGGAAGACAAGGAATCCGGCAAAAAACAATCCCGCCTGCGCATCACCGGCGAGGAATTCCAATTCCTCGGCACCAAAAATGACGGCGGCGGCGGCGGCGGTGGTCAATACGACGAAGGCGGCGGCGGTGGCTCCCGCCAAAGCAGCAACCGCGGCGATGGTGGCGGAGGTGGTGGTGGTCGCGGCGACGGCGGTGGTGGCGGATACAGCCAAAACCGTCCTTCCCAGCAACGCCCTCCTCAATCCCAAGGTGGAAATTACGATGATGCCCCGCCCCGTGGCAACAGCGGTGGTGGCGGCGGCGGCGGTGGCGGCGGTGGCAATGGCCCCCGTCCCGACGCCTTTCCTCCAGGACTCGACGACGACGAAATTCCTTTTTAAAACCGGAAGTCGCGCGCCGTATGTTCCCTGCCCTGCCCCCGGGCGGAAATCCTCCTATCAAACAGGCGGCCTCCGGCTGACTGCCCTCCCGGATTTTCGCACCGGGAGACAGAACTTCCGCCAGACGAGGGTCCCGCCCTATCCATTTTTTGACTCCATCCCCTCTTTTCCCGACGCATGTCCGATCCCCAACGCCCCCAGGAAACCGCTTCCTCCCCGCCAGACACCTCCGCCCCGGTGGATCCCGGCATGGCGCTCAAACGGCAACA
>JAQGPD010000530.1 GCA_028293305.1 Verrucomicrobiales bacterium
TTTCGGCGGAGCGCGCGCGGTCCTCGGCTTTTTCCTGTTTGGCGGCGAATTCCACGGCGGCTTTCAGGTCGGATTTCGCCAAGCCGTTGATGATGGATTGCGTGTAGAACTCCTTGCCTGGCAAGTCCTTCTGTTCCGCAAGCCAGGCCTGGGCGGCGGCGGGGTCCTTGCTGGCGAGGCCGGCGAGGATGATCGGCTTGCCCATCATGCCCATGCGGCCGTCCTGGCCGGGTTTGTCCAGTTCCGCGAAGGCGGTTTTGGCGTCCACGGTGCCCCATTGATAGGCGAGCAGCGGCATGTAGCGCATCATTTCAAAGCCGGAGATGCTCTCGCGCAGGGTGGCCATGCTTTCGGCGGCGTTTTCGGGGGTCAATTCCTCCAAAAGCCGGGAAAAAAGCATGGTGCTTTTCACGGGGTCCGTCTCGCGCAGGGCCTCGGACATGGCCAGGCGCATTTTTTCGGGAGACATCGACTTGCCGGAGCCGAGTTCATAACGGCTCAAAAAATCCGCGATGGAGGCGTCCCGGGAGATGGCGCTGGATTTCAAAGTGCCGGATCGCTCCGCGGCTGTGAGGCCGGTGGCGACGGTTTTGGTGGTGACCGTGCCGGAGGCGGCGGGGGCGGGTTTGTTCAACACCGAACCGGCATAAAAAGCACCCGCCGCGACGGCGAGCCAGGAGACGTGGAGCAGGACAGGTTTCATAGGAGGAAAATTTGGAAATCAGGAAATCGGGAAATCAGGAAATTAGGAAATTAGGAAATTAAGAAATTAAGAAATTAAGAAATTGGAAATTGGAAATTTGGAATGGAGAAATGGAGAAATGGGAAATGGGAAATGGGAAATGAGGAACTTTGGGCTGGGAGCGGAGGGTGGGTTGGGAACGCTGGCGGCGGGGGGGGAAATATCACGGCTCCGGGCCGGATCCGGCTTTTGGAACAAAGCGGAACCGGCCGGAGCGGCGGGAAAGGATTGGGAAATGGGGTGGGGGAAAAACGGTCCCCGGGTTGGGTTTGAGTCGGGTCGGGGTGAGGGTCAGGTCAGGCCAAGTCAGGGTTGGGTGCGGGCTTTGCGGGCTTCGCGGAGTTGGGCGCGTTCGGTTTCGGAAAGCTGGCCGTCGCGGTCGGTGTCGAATTTTTCCAAAACCTTGCGGCGGGCGGTGGCGGCCATTTTTTGACGGGCTTCGGCCACGGCGTTGTCGGCTCCGTTCGCGGCTTTCTTTTTGGAGGCGCGTTTTTCCAAGGCGGTCCTCAATGCCTCTTTGGCGGTGGCGCGCTCCTCTTCGGAAAGCTTGCCATCCTTGTCAGCATCAAAGAGTTCCCTGGCTTTTTCGCGCAAGGCGGCGGCTTTCGCTTGGAACTCGGTTTTGGCGGCGGTGCGTTCCTCGGGGGAGAGTTTTCCATCCTGATCCGCATCGAGACGCTTCAGGAGCCGGGCGCGCAGGGCTTTGACTCGCGAATGCTTTTCCGGCGCTGGGGCGGTGGATTTTTCCGCAGGTTCGGCCGTAGGAGTCGGCGTGGCCGCGGGTGCAGGTGCAGGTGCAGGGGCGGTTTGGGCGGGAGCGCCCGGGGCCGGTGCGGCCGGGTCCTCCGCGCGCAAAACAGCGGGGGTGACCAGGAGGGCGGCGGCGAGCAGAAGAGGCGTTTTCATGGAGAGGAGGGGCGTCGGTTGAGGGGGAAACCCGCGTGGTTTTTGACCACCCGCAGGCTTGGCTCAATCGACGGCTTCCCGGCGATGCCGGTTACAAAATTCCATGCCGGCAGAGAGCAATGACCGGTCCGGCGCTGGAATGTTCAAATATTTTCCGTTCCGCAGATCCGGCCCTGCGCGCTTCCCGCTCTCCGGGCGCCGCGCAGTGCCTACGGGAAGGCTCAACGCTTTTTGCGGAAAACGGCCACGTGCCGGTCCACGGATTTCCCCGGCGTGTCCAGCAGGAGGCGCGTGTCCTCATTCCGCTCGGTCACGATCAATTCCGCCCCCGCCCGCTCCAGGGCTTTCAGCGCCAAGGCGTGCTCGCGATCAAAATACGAAGTGATCACCAGCAGCCCGTCGTCCTTCAATTTCTCCAGCCCCTGCTCGAAAATCCGCTGCCACACCGCCTTGTCGTTCCAGTAGTTTTGGTGCCGGAGGAACGTCACATCGAAATCTTTCCCCAGCTCCCGGTGCCTCCCCAGCTTGGCGCAATTTTCCGTCAAAAACTCGAACGAATCCCGCGCGTTCCCCAACGCCCGCGCCCGCGCCGCCGCCTCGTCCAGTTCCCGATCCCGGATGTCCGCGCCGACCAGCCGCACCTCGCGGTCCCCGCCGTCAAAATCCCGGAACACCTCCACCAGCGTCCCCGCCTCCCGACACGTCCCGCAGGCCAAATCCAAAATCTGAAACGGCCCCGCCACGTCCGGTCCCGCCTTTCCCCCCGGCCCCGGTCGCGGCCCCGCACCGGATTTTTTCAAAGCCCGGCGCAGCACGCGGTCGAGCGCTGCATTCTCGCTGCGGTAAATATTTTCAAATTCGGACGACATAACATTGGGGGCTGCCCGGAAAATCGACCCGGTCTGCAGCCAATAAAAACAGAAAACCGCCCACTGCCATGCCCAGGAGTTGTCCTCCGTCGCAGCCCCCGCCAAACCCCGGTCCACAGCTAGTCACGGCCGCAGCCAGTCACCCCGCGGCCCAGTTCGTCCCTTTCGTCCCTTTTGTCCTTTTTGTCCTTTTTGTCCTTTTCTCCGCACCGCATCCTCACAAAATCTCCGCCGCCGCCTTCAACCGGTCCACCAGCGCCCGCGTGGTTACGCTCCGGTGCTCCGTCTCCAGCCGCTGCCGCACATCCTCCCGCACCGCCTCCAGCCCCAGCGGCCCGGGCGACCGCCGCTCCACCAACTTCACCAAATGAAATCCCCAATGTGACGCAAAAACCGGGCTCACCTCCCCTTCCTCCAGGGAAAAAACGATCAAATCAAACTCCTCCATGAACTCCCCGCGCCGGAAAAACCCAAGGTCCACCTGCTTGTCCTCCTTGTCCGTATTTGCCAGCGCCAGCTCCCCGAAATCCCCACCCGCCCTTGCCTGCCGGCGCAGTCCGCGCATGAGTTCATAACAAGAGTCCCGGTCCTCCACTTTTTCCACCTGCTTGAAAAGATGCAGCGCCCTGACCTCCTCCGGACTCATATAATCCGTCAGGTGGTTTGCATAAAATAACCGTTCCGCCTGCTCCGCCGCCGCCGCCCGCGCCCCGGCGTCCGAGTCCGGCGAGTTTTCCACGCCCCAGACTTCCGACATGAGCCGGTCCACGCGCAACCCCGCCGCCACTTCCTGACGCACCATCGGCTCGTCCTCCTCCGTCAGACCGGCATGCGCAAAAAACGCCGCCCGCCCGCCTTCATGGTCGATCAGGCGCTGCACCGCCGCATCCACTTCCTCCTCCGAAATGTCAGGAAACCGTCGTTCCGCCTCCTGATTGATCAGCACCCGCGCCGTCACATTCTCCCGCGCATACTCCCGGAACTCCCCGTCCCGCCCACAACACGACATCGCCCCCATGCGTTCATAGTGCGCCTTGATCGTCTCAAACTCCTGTTCCAACAAATCGTCAGGAATCACCTCGCCATTAATGGTAAACATAGGAAGAAAAAAATTGGGAAATTGGGAAATTAGGAAATTAAGAAATTAGGAAATTAGGAAATTGGGAAATATGGATAGCTGAAAACCGGGAAGCTGGAAAAGCCGGCAATTAAAAATCTGAAATCCGAAAAATTGGTGAAAATGGAAATCTGGAAATTCAAACGCCCGATGAAAACCCCCTAACAACCAATAACTCAATAACCAATAACTCACTCCCCCCTCCACGCCCGCGCCGTAACCCATTTCCCCCGCTTGATCACCGGATCGAATTTCAGCCCCGCTTTTTTCCCGGCCGCAATGCAGCCTTCCGCCTGGGTGTGGAGGATGCCGGAGACGATCACCATGCCGCCAGGTTTGGTGGCGGCGGCGATTTTGCCGAATGAAAGTGTCAGGACATCGTAAAAAATATTCGCCAGCACCACATCCTGCGGCTCGCCCGCTTCCCAGGTGGTCATATCCTCACAAGTGAATTTTACGCCCTTCACGCCATTGAGGGTGGCGTTCTTTTTACTGATCCTGACGGCTGCGGGATCATAATCAAACCCACTCACCGGCTTTGCCCCCAGCCTGGCCGCAGCCAGCGCCAGGATGCCGGTGCCGCAACCCATGTCGAGCACGCTCCAGGGTTCCTTGCGCTCCGCGGCGTAGTCCACGAGCAGTCGCAGACAGGTGGAAGTGGTCGCGTGGTCGCCGGTGCCGAACGCCATTTCCCCCGGCACGTGCAGGACAATGCGGTCGGGATGCGCCGCCGTTTGTTCCGCAAAAGCCGTCTCGTCGTGCGCGATGATCAGGCGGTCGCGGATGACCACGGGTTTCAGGCGGGCGGCCGCGGGAGCCGCCCAGTTCTGGGGCTTCAGCGTGCGCAGGCTGCCGCCGAATTCCTTGGCGATCTTCTCCGCATCCGCCTTCCGCTCACAATAAACCTCCACGCGCACGGTCTTCCCGCCGGGCAGGGTGGTGAAAACCGGACTCACGCGCGGCATTCCATAAAACCGTTCCTGCCACGCATCCTCCCAGCGCAGCGCGCTCAGCTTCGACCAAACATATAAAACCGGCAGAGGGGTGGTATCCATAAAACGAATGCGCCATCAACGTCGGATCCGATCACTTTGCCAGCCCGATTCCACGCGCCTCACCCACGGACCATGCACGCCTCCCGGCGCGGCCGCTGCCCGGCCCTCCGGAAAAGCCGCGCCGCGCCTAACATCAGACATCCGCATCCGTCAGGTCGCCCTCCGCCCGGCAGCCGCCGCGCACGATGCAGCCCCGCAGCCGCGCGCCCGCCGCCACGATGCCGCCCGGCCACACGATTGAGCCCCGCACTTCCGCGCCGGCTTCCACCACCGCGCCCGGACCGACCGAGGAATCCACATCCACCACGGCGGTCGGATGCACATCGGCCTCCGGATGCACCGCCGCCGTTTCCGCCGCGTCCCAAGGTCCCCAGGCCGGAAACTTCCCTCCGCGCGAGGCGGCATGCGCTTCCAAATAACTCTTCCGATCCCCCAAATCCAACCACTGCCCGCCATCCGCCGTGACGCCGCCAATCCGCTCCCCGGCCGCCAACGCGCGCAACAGGCCCGCAACCACGCTCTCGATTTTTCCCGGAATCAAATAACGGAAAAAGTCCGGACTGACAATATACAAACCGGTGAACCCGCGTTGGTCAGGATGGTTTTTTCCTGACGCATTCCGCAGGTCCAGCACCTGGCGCGCGGCGGCATCGAAGGCCACATTCCGCAGCGGGGCATCGGTGCGCAGGATCATCGTCACCAGGTTTCCGTCCGACACATGTGCGTCCCAAGCGGGCTGCAACTCCACATCGGTCAGGATGTCGCCATTGTAGACAAAAAACGGATCCGAGCCCATGAGGTCCGCGACATTGGCCAGGCCGCCCCCGGTTTCCAGCAGGACCGGTTCATGCCGGAAATGCAGCGGGCAGCCCTCCCAGGTTTGGTCAGGAAAAGCCCCTTCATAAGCGCCTGCCAGGTGATGGGTATTCACCACAAATTCCCCCACCCCCGCCGACCGCAAATGCTCAAAAGCCCGGACCATCAGCGGCCGGTGATGCACCGGAATGAGCGGTTTCGGCAATTGGTCCGTCAAAGGCCGCAACCGCGTCCCGAGCCCCGCTCCCAACACAAAAGCTTTTTTCATCATCCCGTCCGCTCCCCCGCCCACCCCCATTCCTCAACCCCATATTTCAAAAGACCCACGACCTTGTAAGTCCCCAAATAACCACGACCTTGTAAGTCCCCCAAAGGACCTCGACTTTGTAAGTCCCCCAAAGGACCGCGACTTTGTAAGTCGCCCCGGCCGCCTCGGTTCTCCAAAGCATCAGCAGCCATCCAACCCTCCAAGATAACCCATCCGCACGCGGGGGGGCGCAGAAACAAAACCGCAGAAACAAAACCGCTGAAAAAAGACCGCTGAAAACAAGGCCGGGACGGGCCTTGCTACAGCTGGATCCAGAAAATGAGGGACCGGGGTTCTGGTTGCGTGCGGGGTCCTTTTGAATGATATTACCGTCTCCCCGGTTCCAACTCATGAAAGCGGCCCACCCCCCAGCCGACCGCCCCCCACCCCGTCCCTGGCGGGGCCTGGCGGCTGGATTGTTGTTGCTGGCAGGCGGAGGCGTCATGCTGCACCGCACCTGGGAAAGCGCCCGACTCCAGCAGGAAAAGGAAGCGGGAGCCCAGGCCGCCGCCCTTGCAGCCGAGCACGCCCGCCGCGCGGAAATGGCCCTGCGCGGAAAAGTGTCAGGATTTCTCCAGGACGGCTCCGCTCCCCTGCTCGCCCAGGCCAAGGCCCGGGACCTCGCCGCCGTGAACCGCGCCATCTCCGCCTTGGACGCGCGTTTCGCCGCCTATGCCTCGGGAGTCGATGCCTTCACGCACGACCTAACCGCCTGGGGCACGCGCTTTAAACTGATCTGGCGCAAAGGCGTGGAGACCGTCAAGCGACGTGAAATTCCGGAAGGCACCGCGAAATTGGTCAGGGACAAATTCGACAAACACGTGGTTTCCGACACCCGGTTGGAGGCGGATGTCCTGGCCGTTCTCCAACAATTCGCCTACGATATGGAGGCAAACCGGAACGAATTGCTCGGCTCCCTGCGCACGCGTCTGGAGGCATCGGATCTGCCTGTGGACGTCC
>JAQGPD010000554.1 GCA_028293305.1 Verrucomicrobiales bacterium
ACCACTCCAATGACAACTCGCTCCATGACCGGCAGCTGGCCAGCCCGATGGCACCGCATGGATTTTTACAGCGCCTGAAGTATATGAAACGTATAACCAGCTTGCAGCTAGTCGGGACACTCGGCGGGGTAGCCACACTATTTCTTGTGAGTGGATATCATTTATCGCCAGCCTATTTGTTTATCTGGGTCATTTTTGCAAATCTTATCATGTATACACTCAAGTGCGAAAAATGTGGCCGTCGGCTGGTCACTATGCCAAGCGGCTTTGTGAGAGGCTTCGGCTTACGTAAGTGTGCACACTGTGGTTTCCGCCAACGAAAGCAGTGAGCTATTGCCACTGAAGATGAGACCCAAGGTTTGCATTCCCTGACAAGCCCCTTTTCAAATGGCCCCCAGTTGGAGCCTCAGCACCCCTCCGCCATCAATCCTTTCGAGGATCCTCACTACGCGGTCCGGGAAGGAAAAATGTCACGCTTTGAGCAAGCCCTCGCGGACGGCCACGGAGACGGCTCCGGCGAGGGACTGCACGTGGAGTTTTTTGTAGATGCAGCGGATCACGTAATCGAGGGTGTGGGTGTTGATGTCCATGTCCTCGGTGATCTGTTTCCGCGCCCGGCCCTGCACCATGTGCCGCAGGACCTGAACCTCGCGGGCCGTTAGGACGGGGTGCGGTTCGGGCTCCGGGACGGGCGCGGAATCCGCGGCGGCCGGTGCGGCGAACATTTCCAATACCTTCCTGGCAATGCGTGGCGTCATCACCGATCCCCCGGCATGCACCTGACGGATGGCATCCGCGATTTCCGGCAGGGGCGTGCGCTTCAACAAATAGCCGCAGGCCCCGGCTTTGACGGCCTCGAAGATCAGTTCGCTTTCCGCATACATGGTCAGCACCAGGCATTGCAATGCGGGATGCCGCCGACGCAATTCCCGGATCAGTTCCACGCCGCTCATGCCCGGAAGCCGCAGATCCACGAGGGCCACCTCGGGCGCGGGATCGGGAAAACACAATAATAATTCCTCCCCGGAGCCATACGCGCCGCAGAACCGCAGGCCCTCCGCGCCGGTCAGCCAGCGGGCCAATTCAGCGGAAAGGACGGCATGGTCCTCGATAAGTATCACACGGATGGGGGGCGGATTCATGATTCCGGAAGGTTGGGGGGAAAGTTGTTAAAATCGGAAAAGCCGCAGGCATGCCTGGCCCCGCTAGAATGCCTCCAGCGGCACGGTCAGCCGCACGCCCGCGCCGCGTCCGTCAGGGCCAGGAAGGAACTCGCAGGTGCCACCCGATTCCGTCAGGCGCTGCAGAATTGCCACCATCCCGGTATGGGTGATCCCGACCACTCCACCGCTCCCAAAGCCGCGTCCATCAACGCTGATGCGCAGCTCCAGGCGGTTGTCCCGATCTGTCAGGACCAGCTCGCACCGTGTGCCGCCTGAATGCTTCACCGCATTCTGAAGGGCCTCCTTGGCGGCCATGAGGAGATGATGCCTGACTGCCAGGGCGAGCGGCCGGTCCGGCAGGGAAACGCGGAAATCCAACACGCATTCCATCCCCGCCGCCGACAGCCAGGACGGCGCATAGTCACACAAATAATCCTGCAATCCGCCCACGGTGTCATGCCTCGGATTCACGGCCCACACGATGGTGTCCAGCGCCTCCACGGTGGTCCGCGCCTGTTGGGCAATGTCGTCCAACAAACCCGGCGACGCCTCCGCCTGCCGTTGCGTGCGCTCGGCCAGCAGGGCGATGGACGTGAGCCGGGCTCCGATTTCATCATGCATGTCCCGCGAGATACGCAGCCGGTCGCGATGTAATTCCAAATGTTCCTCCGTCTTCCGCAGGCGGCGCCGCATCCTCCGGGCGAACCACCACCACGAAGCCGTTCCCGCCAGGACCACCGTGCCGGACAAGGCCGCCACCGCCGACGGCGCGTGACTCCACCACGGCGGCTCGGCCCGCACCGGCACCGCCCGTCCGGAGGTGTCCCACAGCCCGTCGGTATGACGTGCCTGAACCTCCAATTGATAGTCGCCGGGCGGCGGAATTCCTGGCAACTCCACCGTCGATCCCAGCACGGCTTCATGCCAGGCCGCATCCCATCCCTGCATCCTCCACCGGCACATCACCACGCCTTCCGCCGCCTTCCGGCAGAGCGGCACAAAGGAAACCCGGCGCGCCCCGGGTGGAATTTCCAGCCGTCCGGAATCTGTCAGGACACGCCCATCCGACTGCCAGAATCCAGGCTCGGCGGCGAGCGCGGGATACACCTCCAGTTCCGCGATCCGCGGCTGATCCCCCTTCCCTCCCCTAACCTGGATCATGAGGCTGCGGCCGGCAAATTCCCCCTGCCCGTCCGCGGCGCGGATGACATCGGCCGCCATTCCCGCCTGCGCCGCCCCGCGCCGCGCGCTCCACACCATGCCGCCGGCGAATCCGCCGGATTCCGTCAAAAGCTCGACCGTATAACCATCCGGCGGCGGCTCCATCCCGCTGCCCTGCTGACGCCGCATCACCACATGATCAAGCCGCGTGAGCTGCCCCAGATCCAATTGAAAAAAGGCATCCGGCTGCGCGCCATCCAGCGCGGGCTGGCTCCACGTGGCATGAAATCCGTCCGTCAAATTCCGTGAGGGCAGTCCCGGCTGAACCTGACGCGAACAATACACCTGCCGCCCCAGCGCGATATTGCTGGACTGCGGCGCATCGGTTTCCACCCGGAATCCGCCCAACAAAAAAGCGCCCGCCGCCCCGCGTCCCAGCTTCGCCGGCGCTCCTTCCCGGGGCTCGGTGAACACCCGCAGGCGGAACGCCGTGATGCCATCAAACGGAGCCCGCGAACGCAGCGTGGTGGCATAGGGAACCGCCTGCCGCGGCAGCGTCACCGTCGGCACCGCCGGCAAGGCCACCGTGGGATCCGCCACGCTCGCGGCCTCCAGGATCAGCGGCATCCATCGCCCTTCCGGAAAAGGCCGGGCATCGGTGGTGACATCCACACCGAATTTTCCAAAGCTCGAATCCGCCTCCGGTCCGGGAAAAAAAAGTTGGATCAATAACAACCTCGCCGCCACCGGTGAGGGCGTTTGAAAAATGGCCCATTGATCCGATTCCGCCGCCTCCCCCGCGACCTTCCATCCCTGCCCCGGCGCCACCGGACCCGCCGCCGCGGCCTCCTGGGAAAATCCAGGCTCCGCCGCCGAGACCCGCACGGTGCGCAACTCCACGGGCACCGCCCACGCCCTTCCCGCCCACCCCGGAACCAAGGCAAGCAGCAGGACAAAACGAAGTGCAAAAACCCGGACCATGCCCCAGTCTTTCATAAATGCCCCCCCGCCGTCCAGTCCTTCCCCGCCCGCCTTTTTGGCCGGCCTTATGCAAACCATCCCATAGCCGACGGCCAGCCTCGCCAGGAAATCCTGTCAGTGCCGGGCTGACCGCCCGTCATGGGAAATCCTAACAGTGTCAGGCTGTCCGCCCGTCATTAAAAAATCCTGGCAATGTCAGGCTGACTGCCCGCCATGGGAATTCCTGTCAGTGTCGGGCGGCCCGGCCCGCCATTGAAACTCCCCAACAGTCTCGGGCTGCCCGTTCGCCATTGGAAAATCCTAACAGTGTCAGGTTTCCGCCCGCCATTGGAAACCCTGGCAGTGTCGGACTGCCCGCCCGTCATTGGAAATCCTGGCAGTGTCGGGCGGCCCGGCCCGCCATTGGAACTCCCAACAATGCAGGGCTGTCCGTCGGCCATTGAAACCCCTAACATTGTCAGGTTTTCCGCCCGCCATTGGCCTGAAGGGCCAAACCATGATAGCCTGGGGCCAAAGCCCCAGGATCAAATCCAAGCTGAAATTCGTGAGGGCTGAAGGCCCGTTCCATGATTCCACACAGCAGCCAGCCGACTGCGACCAGCGGAAACGGTTCCGCCATTCAGCCCTCCAAACTTCATGACCACTCTCTTGCCCGGGGACGTCCGCCCCGGATGGCTCACCCCCCGCTCACGCCGGTCCGCGGCGTATGGTGGCTTCGATCTGCCCGTGCGGTTCATCCGTGGGGAGAAAAAGCGTGCCGGCATTTTCACGGCCGAACCGTGTCAGGTCCAGCGGCAGATAGTGCTTGTTAGGCAGCTTTATTTCGACGCATTGCAATTCCGGCACCGCCAGCAGCGCGGCCTCGCCCATTTGAAAAAGCGTGCGCTGCACGGACGGACTCCACGTGGTGGCGTAAACGCGCAGGATGGCTTCCTTCACCAGGGCATTTGCCGCCGGTCCGGCCGCCGCGGGAAGTTGATAGGTCCACTTGGCGTCGATGCTGGTGGCCATGATCCGGTCGGCCGTTTCCGGCAGGGTGGTGAAGTCGCATTGCGGATACCCCGCGAACCCCGACTCCGTCGTTTTCATCACCAGCAGCCCGGTCAGGCCGGAGGACAATAACAAGGTATCGCGCGTGCGGTGGAGCGATACCGTGGGCGTGCCCTGGCCGCGCTCGACGAAGCTGTGGGCATGCGGCTGCCCATCGATCTGCATGCGCTGCCAGACCCGCTCGGAAAGGTCCACCTCCACGCCGGAGACGTGGGCGTATTTGACCAGGAAGTGTTCGGCCAGGGTCTGGGCAAAGGCTTCGTTGTCGTCTGTCAGCACATCCGCCGCCAGCACGTGGATGGTGTTTTTGACGGTGTCCGTGGGCACGACCGGCGAGTTGTCAGGGCCGAGATGGGGGGCGGAAAAATCGCCATGCAGCAGACAGCTGACCGTGAGTTCCTTCACATCATGCCGGCCCGGACTGCGGAAGACTTTCAGGACTCGGACGCGTTGTTTTCCGTAGCGGTTTTCGGCGAGGATCATGACTTGGTAAATAGGAAGTGCAGTGATACCATGGCACAGATTCCGCAATAGTCGCGCAGCCAATGAAAAGATCTCCCGCCGAATGGAATGCCCTGGACGTGGACGGCTTCACGGCCCTGCTCGGCGGCGTCTATGAGCACTCGCCCTGGATCGCCCGCGCCGTCGCGACGCTGCGCCCGCTGCCCACCCTGACAGATTTGAAGACGGCCCTGCGGTCGGTGGTGGACACCGCTCCGGCGGACGCCCGGCTGACCCTGATTCGCGCCCATCCGGACCTCGCGGGCAGGCTGGCGCAGCTTGGCCAGGTGACCGCGGAATCCCGCCGTGAGCAGGCCGCCGCCGGACTGGATGCCCTGTCGCCGGAGGACCTCCGCCGCATGGAGGAGGGCAATGTAGCCTACCGCGCGAAGTTCGGTTTTCCTTTCATCATCTGCGCCCGCCGCCACTCCCGCGATGCCATTTTGAATGCGATGTCCCAACGCCTCCTCAACGATTCCGCGACAGAGGAAAAAATGGCTATCGAGGAAATTCACCACATTGCCGAACTCCGCATCCACGATTTGTTATGCCAGGAAAACTGACCACCCACGTGCTGGACACCGCCCATGGCCGACCGGCCGCGGGCATGACCATCGAACTCTTCAACGCGGACACGGGCGACCGGCTCGCGTCCTTGATAACAAATACCGACGGACGCGCGGACGCACCACTCCTGTCAGGCGAAACGATGCGCCCGGGACGCTATGAACTCCGCTTCCATGCCGGCGGATATTTTGCCAACCTGGGACTGAACCTGCCTGATCCGCCCTTTCTGGACGTGGTGCCGGTGGCGTTCGGCATCGCCGATGCGGAGGCGCACTATCATGTCCCCCTGCTGGTTTCGCCCTGGGCTTATTCAACCTACCGCGGCTCATGAAAGCAGAAACCCACAGCGCGCCGGAAATGTCAGGATCATCACAATCCGGTGCGCCGGGCGACGAACGGAAAACGTCGGACCTGACTGATTTGGCGGACACTTTGGTCAGTCGGCTTGATGAACTGGGCAAGGTCTCGGATGAGGAACCCAGATTGGTCAGGACATTTCTCTCCCCCGCCTCCGCGCGGGCGAACGCGCTCGTCGGCGGCTGGATGCGCGGGGCCGGCCTGAACGTCAGGGAGGACGCATGGGGGAACCTGTGGGGCAGCCGCCCCGGGCCTCCCGGATCGCGGACGCTTTTGATAGGATCGCACCTGGACACGGTGGTGGATGCGGGCCGGTTTGATGGACCGGCGGGCGTGCTTCTGGGCATCGCGGTGGCGCGGGCGGTGGCGGAGGCGGACTTGCCATTCGGCTTGGAAGTCGTGGGATTTTCCGACGAGGAAGGGGTGCGTTTTCAAAGCACTTACCTGGGCAGCCGGGGTTGCCTGGGATTGCTGACTCCGGCGGAACTGGCCTTGACGGACGACGATGGAATCCGGTTGGGCGATTTGATAGAAGTCCGCCGCCGGGCGGGTTTTTCGGATGCGGTGCTGGAGGCTGGAAATTTGTTGGGATACCTGGAAATGCACATCGAACAAGGTCCGGTTTTGGAAGCGGAAAACCTCCCGCTCGCCGTGGTGCCGGGCATTGCGGGACAGACGCGCATCCTGGCAGGATTCACCGGAAAGGCGGGCCATGCCGGCACCACGCCCATGGCCCTGCGCCACGACGCCCTGACCGCTGCGGCGCGCATGGTGACGGAGGCGGAAACCCTGGCGCGCGACACGCCGGGATTGCTGGCGACCGTGGGAAAACTGGAGGTTGCGCCGGGAGCCGGAAATGTGATTCCTGGAGCGTGTTCCTTCACCCTGGATGTGCGGAGTCCTGACAATAACATCCGCCTTCGCGCGGTGGAGGATTTGGAGAATCTGGGCTCGGCTTTGGCCAGGGAACGCGGCCTGGCATGGCATTGGGAAATCAAACAATCCAACCCCGCCGTGCCCTGCGATGCCGCGCTGACAACGCGCCTGGCGGAAGCGGCGGCGGCGGACCAGCCACGCGTCCCCTGCCTTTTCAGCGGGGCCGGCCACGATGCCGCAGTTTTCGCTGGGAGCTGTCCCGCCGCCATGCTTTTCATCCGCTGCCGCGGGGGACTGAGCCATCACCCTGACGAATTCGCCTCGCCGGAGGATCTCGCGGCGGCCCTGCGCGCGGCGGTCCGTTTTGTGCTGAATCTGGCTGAAAAACCGTTATGATCGATCTCCTCATCCACCAGGCCGACACTCCGGACGGGGTGTGCGACATCGCCATCCAGGACGGTGTTATTGTCGCCATCGCCCCCACCCTGACAGATCCCGCCCGCGAGTCCATCGATGCCACCGGCCTGCTGGTCTGGCCCGGATTCATCGATGCCCATGTCCACTTCAACGAGCCGGGCCGCGCGGATTGGGAAGGCCTGTCCACGGGTTCGCGCGCCTTGGCGGCGGGCGGGGGCACGGTGTTTTTCGACATGCCGCTGAACTCCTCGCCGCCGACTTCCAACGTGGCGGCCTTGATGGAAAAGGTGCGCTGCGCGGAGGCGGAATCGGTGCTGGATTTTGGCCTGTGGGGCGCGTTGATTCCTGGCAATGCGGAAGATTTGGAGCCCTTGGCGGAGGCCGGGGTCATCGGATTCAAGGCCTTCATGTCCGACAGCGGAATCGATGAATTTCCCAGCGCGGACGCCCAGGTTTTGCGCACGGGCATGCAGCGTGCGGCGGCCTGCGGGAAGCTGGTGGCGCTGCACGCGGAAGACCGCGCCCTGACAAGACGATTGGCGGCGGAAGCCCGGGCGGCGGGCCGGACGGGCGTCCGCGACTATCTGGATTCCCGGCCCGTGGAGGCGGAGTTGCGGGCCATCTCCCTGGCCTTGGAGCTGGCCGGGGAAACCGGATGCGCCCTCCACATTGTCCATGTCAGCTCGCCGGAAGGCCTGTCACTCATCGCCGGGGCCCGCGCCGCCGGAGTGGACGCGACGGCGGAAACCTGCCCGCACTATCTGTTATTGAATGACACCAACATGGAGCGCATCGGAGCCGCCGCCAAGTGCGCGCCCCCCCTGCGCGACGAAGCCCGGCGCCTGGGCATGTGGCAGGCGCTCGCGGCGGGCCTGGTGCAAACCATCGGCACCGACCACTCCCCCGCGCCCATGGAACTGAAACAATCGCCCGACTTTTTCCAAGTCTGGGGCGGCATCGCCGGCTGCCAGCACGGCCTGCCCCTAACCATCGCCGCCGCCCTCCTGGACCACAACCTCACCCCCGCGCAGCTCCCCCCCATCCTCAGCGCC
>JAQGPD010000615.1 GCA_028293305.1 Verrucomicrobiales bacterium
TGTTGCCCTGCTGCCGGACGATGGGCGGAAACCACGCCTTGGCCGTGAGGTCGATGGCCGCGACGCCACGCGAGGCCCCGCGGGAGGTTCCACTGCCGGACGGCGCCGCGCAGGAAGGAAAAAGCAGCATCGCCGCAGCGGCGGAGACGGCGGAAACGGCGGGAAAAAACGCGCGGCGGACGCCTGCGGAAGTCCCGGGCCGAAGATGAGGAAATTGCATGAAGGGCTGAAGGTGACTGGGTGAAACGCGCCGCCCGGCAGGAGGGAACGCTATTTTCCAACCCGGCGCAGGGAGAGCGTGCCGTGATCGGCCGCCGCGTGGTAGTGCGCTTCCAATCGGTCGCCGTCAACGGTGGCCTCGTGCGTGAAAATGCCTCCGAACAACGGCCCCAGATCGCGCGAACCTGTCAGGGTCCAGGTGCCGTCATTATTTTGCCGCCCGGTGCAGTCCACCGTGAATCCGGCGCAGAGAAAATGGGCCCAACTGGCCCGATACCGGTATTCCCAGGTTTTCACATTTCTCGAATCCGCCGTTCCGCTCGCCGTCGCGGCGGCAGCCATGGTCATGGCCGGGGTCGGGGGTGGGGTCGGGGTTGGGGTCGGGGTCGGGGTCGGCGTTTGCGGGGACGCGGATGCGGACGACGACTTGGAAGGGGAGGCGGCGGGAAGCGGCGGTGAATTTGAAGCGGGATGCGGAAAAACGGCGCAGCGCAGATTCCCGCTATGGCCCGTGGGGATGCTCTTCCACGTGCCGATCCACGCGCCGGAAATCCCATCCGCGGTGGAGGCGCGTTTGGCCTGGTTCCACCCGCGCGGCCAGCCGGTGCAGGAAGCGGCGGACAGGGCGAGAATGGCGGGAAGCAGACGGCGGAGGATCGGGATCATGGGAAGTCGTTGCTGGACAATACGCGGGCTATGGGCGGGATTTGGTTTCACTTTATTGGAGAATAAAAAAACGCCCTTGGGTCCCTTGCGCACGGAGCAGGCCAATGGCCCGGCGCGCGCGGCGGGATCAGTTTCCCTAAGGCCGAAACGGTATTTTTCCATCCCCGCTTGTGCAAAATCCTTTCCGTGGTTGGTATGAAATCGGCAAACTTGTTTACTAATCCAATTTTTTATGTGCGGAATAATAGCTTATGTGGGGCATCGCGAGGTGCGGCCTGTGTTGTTGGATGGCCTGAGCCGATTGGAATACCGCGGGTATGACTCCGCGGGTTTGGCGACTTTGGCGGATGGAAAGCTGGACATTTTGAAAAAAGTGGGCCGCATCGCCGAACTCACCCGCCATGTGGCTTCCAAACCCCGGACGCCGGCATTCCAAGGGATCAGTCACACGCGCTGGGCCACGCATGGCGAGCCCAGCGATGCCAATGCGCATCCGCACGCCGATGGAACCGGAAAGCTGGTGGTGGTGCACAATGGCGTGATCGAAAACTTCCAGCCGCTGAAGCGGAAACTGGAGGCGGAAGGGCATCTTTTCGCTTCGGCGACGGACACCGAGGTGCTGGCGCATTTGATAGGAAAAGCCTATCAAGCCGGCATGGAGGGATCCGCGCGCCGCTTGTCGGACGCGGTGCGCACGGCCCTGAGCGGCATCAAGGGAACCTATGGCGTCGCCGTGATGCACGAGGATTTTCCTGGCCTGATCGTCGGGGCTCGGCGCGGGAGTCCTTTGGTGCTGGGGATCGGGGAAGGGGAAATGTTTCTTTCCAGCGATGCGACCGCCTTGCTGCCCTATACTCATAAAGTGGTTTATTTGAAGGATTTTGATGTGACGGAAATCCGTGCGGACCGTTTTCAGATCGAGTCCATGACGCATGACACCGCGGACTATCAAGTGGAGGAGTTGGACTATGCTCCGGATGCGGCGGAGCGCGGGGCCTTTGCCCACTATATGCTGAAGGAAATCCATGAGCAGCCGCAGACCTTGGAGAATGCCGTCCGGGGTCGGTTGAATGGGGAGGAGAGCAGCGCGCAACTGGGCGGACTGAACCTCACGCCCGCGGAGCTGCGGGACATTGACCGCGTGATCGTGCTGGGATGCGGCACCGCGCTGCATGCCGGGATGGTGGGCGCGCAGATGTTGGAGAACATGGCCTTCGTGGCGGCGGAGACGGATTTTGCCAGTGAATTCCGTTTTAAAAACCGCCCGCTGCCGCGCAATACGATCTTTTTCGCCGTGAGTCAAAGCGGGGAAACCGCGGACACCCTGGGGGCGCTGCGGGAGGCGCGGCGCAAGGGATTCCGCTGCCTGGGGATCTGCAACAGCGTGGGCAGCACCATTGCCAGGGAAAGCGATGGCGGGATGTATATGCATGCCGGCCCGGAAATCGGGGTGGCGGCCACGAAGTCTTTTGTCAGCCAGGTGGCCTTGTTCGGACTGCTCACCCTGACACTGGGCCGCATGCGCCAGATGTCCGCCAGCACCGGAAGCAAGATCATCCGGTCATTCGAGAAACTGCCGGATCAAGTCAGGAAAATCCTGGCGGGAGAGGAGCACATCGCGGCTATTGCGCGGAAATATGCGCAGGCGAACAGTATGCTGTTCCTGGGCCGTCAATACAACTATCCGATAGCGCTGGAGGCCGCTTTGAAGCTGAAGGAGATTTCCTATATCCATGCGGCGGGGTTCCCGGCCAGCGAATTGAAGCATGGGATCATCGCCCTCATCGATCCCGCCACGCCGACCGTGATTTTGTGCCCGCAGGACAGCCTGTATGAGAAAAACATCAGCACCATGCAGGAGGTGCGGGCGCGCAAAGGGCCGATCATCGCCGTGGCCACCGAGGGCGATGAAGAGATCCGGCATCATGCGGACGATGTGATTTACGTGCCGCGCACGGTCGAAATGTTGCAGCCTATTTTGAATATCATCCCGCTGCAGCTCTTCGCCTATCATGCCGCCGTGGCGCTTGGCCGTGACGTGGACAAACCGCGCAACCTGGCCAAAAGCGTCACCGTGGAGTGAGCCCCGCTCCCTCCCGCCGTCCTTTCAGGAGCGGCGGTGCCCGTGCTGTCCGGATGCTGTCCGCATGCTGCCCGCGTGCTCTTCGCATGGTGCCCGCCTATCAAGGCCGGCCCGGCACGGCCAACTCCGGATTTCCGGCGTAGCCCGCGTCCTGGGCTTTTTGCACCGCCGACCGCGCTTCCAGCAAGGGCCACGCGCCGGGGCCGCCCTGGCCGGGTTTTTCCGTGAATTGGTGAGGAAAAGTCTGTTTCAGCGAGGCGATGGATTGGTCCGCGAACGCCAGGGCTTTCAGGCAACCCTCCACCTCCGCCCGGGCCAGCACCGCGAATTGATAGCTCCCGATCACATTGGTGTCGGCGCGCAGCGTATCGATGACTTTTACGCCTCCGGTGGCGGCATTCAGCCTGGTGATTTCCTCCCGGACGGCGAGGATTTCCGCATGCCGCTCCAGCACCGCGCCGTATTCGCCGGCATCCAGGTCGAAGCTTTGCAGCTGGGTGCGGGCGCGGTTGTTCAGCGGGTATTGGGATAGCACATTTTCCGCCAGGGACGCCCCGCTGCGCCACACGGCTCCGCGTTCCGCGCTTAGCGCGGTGAATACCAACACCAGCGCGGCGGCGGGCAGCCAGCGCAGCTTGGATTCCCTCCAACGCCCCGCCAAACGCACCAGTCCGCAGCCGCCCAACAAACCCACCCAGGGCAGGGCATGGTAGGCGCGGTATTCCACCATGATCTCGATGTTCACATACAACATCCTCATGGCGAAGGGGATAAGACAAAACACAAACAATAGGCCCACGCTGCGCCGGGCCGTCCTGCCCGACCGGAAAGCCATCACCGCAACCCCGGTCAGCAACAGTGCAAAACCCGCCAGCCGAAGCACTGCTCCCGTGTCCCGCCACGTTGACCATGGTTGATAGTGATCGCTGGCCAGCTGGACGGGAACAAAAATGCGCTGCAGATATTCCCAGAAAACCCGGCCCTGCGTCACCACATGGACGGGATACATTTCCCCCCAGGAATCCAGGACGGCCACAAAGCGGCGGATAAAATACAGGCCCAGCCAAGCCGCGAAAATGACACTTCCAGATATAAGCAAAACCATCCCCGGCCGGCGCAAAAAAGCGAGCGTGGGCCGCAGCCCGGCCAGTTTTTCCCGGCCTCCGGGAGAAGTGAGGAAATAGCAGAAAACAGCCAGCAGATTCAGTCCCAGCAGCACCGCGCCGGGGAAATACGACAGCACGCACAACAACGCGGCGATGCCGAACCTCCAGGCGGTTTTCCGGCTCGGCGCGGCCATAAAATCCAAGGCTTCGCAGGTGGCCCAAAAACTGAACAAAGCCACCAGCTGCACCATGTGGCACTTTGCATAGTGCACCGGTTCCGTGGCCAGCGGATGACACACAAAAATCAATGCGCCGATAAACGCCGCCTGCGTCCGGGCCTGCGGGGAAGCCAGCAAATCCAAACGCCGCAGCAACCGCTCCCCCAGCCGGAAGATTAGGACCGCCAGGAGCAGGTGAATGGACAGATTCCACCCATGCGCCGCCATCGGGTTCAGGGGAAACAGGGCATTGGTCAGCAATGTCATCAAGGTCGGCAACACTTGGAAAATCGACGTGTCCATGGCATCGGGGGCCGCGCTTCCATACGCTTGTCCATCCCAATACCAGCGGAAACCATTGGGGGCATCCCCCTTGCTGTTCAGGATAAAACCGAAATCATCCATGTAGAAATCCGCCCGCAACGCCCCACCCATGGCCAGCATCCCGATCACCAACAGCCATAACAAAGGGCGTTGCAGCAGGGACCGCAGCGGCGAGGGGGCGATGGGATATTCGGAAAGCACACGCATTGCTTGGAAAATACCACGCATTAGTTTAATTTCCAGAAAAATGATACTTATTACAAAATCCGGGTTTGTTTTCGGATGCTGTAACATTTCCTTTCCGCCGCCGTCCATGAGGGCATGAATCCGAATTTCAGGAAAAAACCGCTGCTCCTTGCGGTCGTGGCACTGTGCGTTCTGGCGTGCTGCCTCCCGCCGCTCCAAGCCGGCATCGAGAGGCGCGCCTGGACTGTCGATGGCGTTGAGCGCGAGGCCATGGTTTATATTCCGGAGGGAAAAGAGACTTCTGCGAAAGCGCCATCCGGGAAAGCAGCGCAGGAAAATAAGGGTTCGGGAGATGAAAGTCCGGAGGATGAGGGTTCGGAAAAAGCGGTCGGCCGCCCCTTGGTCTTTGTCTTCCACGGCCACGGCGGCTCCATGGCCCAGGCCGTCCGCAGCCTACCCATTCATATAGGATGGCCGGAGGCGGTTTGTGTGTGGCCGCAGGGACTCCCCACCCCGGGAAAACTGACCGATCCCGAAGGAAAACGAAACGGCTGGCAAATGAGCGAAGGCGACCAGGGAAACCGCGACCTCAAATTTTACGACGCCATGCTGAAAGACCTCCTGACCGGCGGCGACCACGTGGATGCCGCCCGTGTTTTCGCCCTTGGCCACTCAAATGGCGGAGCCTTCACCTATCTTCTCTGGGCCGAGCGTCCTGACACCCTTTCCGCCGTCGCCCCCTCCGGAGCCGTCGCCGCCAAAACGCTTCCGAAACTCAAACTGCACCCCAAACCCATGCTCGCCATCGCCGGGAGGGAAGACCCCCTGGTGCGATTCTCCTGGCAGGAACGCATGATCCAATCCCTCCTCCGCTCCAACGGCTGCACCCCCCCCCCTCTCAAAAACGGCCTGACCGACCACCCCTCCCCCACCCAAACCCCCATCCGCACCCTCATCCACCACGTCGGCCACGCCATCCCCCGCGAAGCCACCCCCGAAATCGCCAATTTTTTCCAGTCCCTCCCCACCCCACCTCCTAATAAGGGCGATTAACAGGTCAGTGGCGGTGTCTGATAACAAAGAATTTTCAATCCGCGCCCCCCGTGAAGGGGGCGACGACGACGATGGGGCATCCGAGCCTTACAGCTTTGTTTCAATCCGCGCCCCCCGTGAAGGGG
>JAQGPD010000623.1 GCA_028293305.1 Verrucomicrobiales bacterium
AACGGCACGGCGGAAGTCCCCACCAACCTCGCCGCCAGGATCGATCTTTACACGGATCCTCCCACGGTCACGCCCCTGCCGGCCATGGCCAATGCGCGTCGTTTTTCCAACGGCATCGTCCTGCCCACCGGCGAGGTGCTGGTGATGGGCGGGAATACCTCCGGGCAAAAATTCAGTGATGCGGGATCGGTGTTGAATGCGGAAATCTGGAACCCGCGCACCGGACTCTGGCGCACCGCGGCGGGCATGACCGTGCCGCGCAACTATCACTCCGTGGCGCTTCTCCTGACAGATGGCCGGGTCATGTCCGGCGGCAGCGGACTGGCCGGCAATGCGGCGGTGGACCATGCAAATATCGAACTCTACACCCCACCCGCGCACTTCACCGCCAGCGGCGCGGCGGCCGCGCGCCCGACCCTGACGGCATCGCCCTCACTCATCGGCCACATCAGCCGTTTCACCGTCCAGGGCACCGCCGGCCTGCAACGGTTCTCCATGATCCGCATGGCTTCCGTGACCCACGGGCTCACCACCGACCAACGTTATTTCAGTCCGGCTTTTTGTGAGGTTTCCCCGGGAACCTATGAGCTTTCCCCTCACAATAACCGGAATGTCATGCTCCCCGGATTCTGGATGCTCTTCGGCGTGAATGCGGACGGCGTGCCCACGACCGCGCGCATTGTCCAGGTGAGCAATACCGCCACCACACCGATGCCCGGGATCAATCTGGCATTGGACAAGCCGAGCTGGCAGTCGTCGGATTATCCGGGCGCATTCACATCCAACCGCGCCGTCGATGGGCTCACCACCGGCGACTATAACATCGCCGCCGGCACGCACACCCAGTCGGAGGCCAACGCCTGGTGGCAGGTGGATCTGGGGGCGGTTTATCCTCTCAATGCCGTGAAAATCTTCAACCGCACCGGACCCAGCGCACCGCGCCTGACTGATTTCACGGTTTATGTCTCGGACTTTCCTTTCGGGGAAACCAACACTGCGGTCAGCAGTTATCGTTACCGCAGCACGGCGGGTCCGGAGACCGTGGTGAATCTCTATCGGAACGGTCGATATGTGAGGATACAATTGAACGGCACCAATTTCCTGCACCTGGCGGAGGTCGAGGTTTATGGCAGCGGCCAATCCGTCAATGGCATCACCGTCCAGACTCCCGCGGCGCAATTCAGTCCGCGGCTCAGTCCCACCGTGCTCCAACTGGCCGCCGCCGCAGGAACCGCGGTCACCTGGACCGCCAGCGGATTGCCCGCCGGCATGTCCCTCAATGCCACGACGGGCCTGATCCAGGGCACGCCGACCACGCTGTCCACGCAGTCGGTCACCATCACCGGGACGCTGACTTCAGGAGTGAGCGACACGAGGACTTTCAGCTGGACGGTGCATCCTCCCGGCGAGGTTCCTGGCTTGTTATACCGTTATTATGAAGGTGCCTGGAATGTGTTGCCGGACTTCACCTCCCTGACGCCTATCACCTCCGGTGTGGCCTCCGCGGTGAGCACCGCGCCCCGGCTGCGCGAGGATAATTTCGGCCTGACTTTCGATGGGAATATCCGCATCCCGACTGCGGGAACCTGGACGTTTTACAGCAACTCCGATGAAGGAAGCCAAATCTGGATCGATGGCCGTCTGGTGGTGAATCACAATGGCCTGCACACCGCCAGCGAGGCCAGTGGCGTCATCACTCTGCCCGCCGGAGTGCACCGGATCGGCGTGGTTTATTTCCAGGCCACCGGCGCCCAGACTTTGGGAATCAGTTATTCCGGTCCGTCCACATCGAAACAGCTCATCCCCGCCAGCGCATTCCACCAGCCGCTGCCCGGCGTTCGGTATGACTACTACGAAGGCACTTGGACCGCGATTCCCGACTTCAATACCCTGACACCTGTCAAGTCCGGGGACATTGCCACCTTCAGCCTCGCGCCGCGGCTGCGCGATGACAATTTCGCCATGAGGTTCCGGGCCTCGCTGCGCACCCCCATCACTGGAAGCTATACCTTTTTCACCTCATCGGATGATGGGAGCCGGCTGCTGATCGATGGCGTGCCCATCGTGAACAATGATGGCCTGCATGCCAACCAGGAAGTGTCAGGAACAGTGACCCTGACAGCGGGTGTCCATGATATTGAAGTGCGTTATTTCGAAGCCGGCGGCAGTCAGGTTCTGGATGTTTATTACAGTGGACCCGGGTTGGCCAGGCAGCTGATTCCCGAAAGTGTTCTGGCCGCTCCGGGCATCCCCGGCTCCACGCCCGTGGTCACCGCCATGGCCGCGCGCAGCACTTTGAATGGCGTCGCCACCACCGCCCAGATCGTCGCCAGCGATTCCAATAACGACCCCCTGACCTACAGCGCCGCCGGCCTGCCGCCAGGCCTGGCCATCGCTCCGGGCACCGGCCTCATCAGCGGAACTCCGAATGCACCGGGAAGTTACACCGTCACCGTGACTGTCGAGGACGGCACCGGCCGCAGCGGAGCCACCTCGTTCAACTGGACCATTCTCGATGCCCTGACGCTTTCGCCCATGACGGCCACGGCGCGCCCGGCCGGCGTTGCTATCAACTACAGCGCCGTCACCACCGGCGGGATCAATCCCCGATTCCGCTGGAACTTCGGGGACGGCACCGGCGACACCGCGCTGAGCAGCAGCCCCGCCATCGCAAAGACCTTCGCACAGCCCGGACGCTATCAAGTCACAGTCATCGCCACCGACGACTCGGGCGCCTCGCTGGCGCAGGTGTTTATCCAGGCCGTGCACGGAACATTGTCCGCCACCCCGCCCACCGCCTCCAGCCCCATCGCGCCTCAAACCCGCAGCGCGGTCAATCGGGTGTGGATCGTGAATCCTGATGCCAACACGGTCTCGGTTTTCAATGCCGCCACCAACGCCAGGCTCGCGGAAACCCCGGTCGGCACCCAACCTGTCAGCGTCGCCATCGCCCCGGATGGACGCGCCTGGGTGGTGAATAAAAAATCCGCCAGCCTCAGCCTGGTGAATCCTGACACGTTTGCCGTGACTGCCACTATCAATCTCCCGCGCGCCTCCCAGCCTCACGGATTGGCCTTCTCTCCCAATGGCGGCGCGGCTTTTGTGGCTTTGGAAGGCTCGGGCCAGGTGCTGAAGCTGAACCCCTCCACCGGCGCCGTCACCGGCACCCTGGCGGCGGGTGCGGATGTCAGGCATTTGTCAGTCAGCGCGGACAGCGCGAAGCTTTATGTCTCGCGCTTTATAACACCTCCGATCCCGGGGGAATCGACCGGCTCGGTCCAGTCCACGTTCAACGGCATCAACCACGGCGGACAGGTGCTGGTCGCCGCCACGGGCAGCATGACCCTGACAAAAACCATCGTTTTGCAGCACAGCGAAAAACCGGACGCGGAAAATGGCGGCCGCGGCATTCCCAACTATCTCGGCCCTCCCGTCCTCTCGCCGGACGGGACCTCCGGCTGGGTGCCCTCCAAACCGGACAACATCAAACGCGGCGTTCTCCGCGACACCCGGATGCTCACCCATGACTCCACGGTCCGGGCCATCGCCTCGCGCATCGCCCTGGCAAACGACACCGAGGATTACGCCGGCCGTATTGACTTCGATGACTCGGCGGTGCCCTCGCATGCCGTCTATGACCCCACCGGATTGCTGCTTTATGTGGCCATGGAGGGCAGCCGGCAGATTGCCGTCGTCGATACCACCTCGCGATCTGTTATTTTGAAATTGGAGGCTGGCCGCGCTCCCCAGGGCCTGGCACTCTCGCCGGACGGCACGCGGCTCTATGTGCAGAATTTCATGGACCGGTCCGTCAAGGTGCTGGACCTTTCCCTGCTGGTGAACGGCGGTCGTCCCGCGGCCTCCGATCTGCCCGTGCTGGCGACCTGGAGCACCGTGTCCACCGAGCCACTGGCTCCCGCCATCCTGACAGGAAAGCAGTTTTTCTACGACGCCCGCGATCCCCGGATTTCCCTGCAAAGTTATATCAGTTGCGCCGCCTGCCACAACGATGGCGGGCATGATGGACGCACCTGGGACTTCACCGGCCTTGGCGAAGGATTGCGGAACACCACCGACCTCCGCGGCAAAGCCGGCGTGGGGCAGGGACCCGCGCACTGGACTGGGAATTTCGATGAAATCCAGGACTTCGAAAAACAAATCCGCGACCTCGGCCGTGGCACGGGACTCATGGCGGATCCGGACTTCAACAGCGGCACCCGCAACCAAAGCCTGGGCACGCCCAAGGCCGGAGTCAGCGCGGACCTCGACGCCCTTGCCGCCTACGTCACCTCCCTCGCCAACGCCGTCCCCAGCCCTAACCGGAACGCCGACGGCACCCTGACCGCGGCCGCCGCCGCCGGCCTTGAGGTATTCCGCACGGCGAACTGCGCCCAGTGCCACAGCGGAGCCGGTTTCACCGACGGCGCGCTCAATGGGTTCCGGAATATCGGCACTATCAAACCCTCCAGCGGTCAACGCATGGGCGCGCCCCTGACAGGTTTTGACACCCCGACTTTGCGCAGCGTCTGGAACACCGGACCCTGGCTTCATGACGGATCCGCCGCCACGCTGACCGCCGCGGTCCAGGCCCACCAAGGCGTTTCCCTCAGTGCGGGGGACCTGGCCAACCTGGCCTCCTATCTATCCCAGATCGATGGCGCGGAAGTCACCGCCCCCACGCCGCCGCCGGCGACGGGTGGGAGCGGTCCCGGATTGTTGGGTGAATATTTCGACGGCATGACGCCGGGCCTTGCCGCGCCATTGTTGTCGCGGGTGGACGCCGGAATCGATTTCAACTGGGGCGACGGATCACCCGGCCCGGCGGTGCCGGTGGATTATTTCTCCGCGCGTTGGACCGGCTTCATCACCGCCCCATCCAGCGAGACTTTCACCTTTTTCGTGCCCTCCGACAATGGTGTCAGGGTGTGGATCAATAACCAATTGGTCCTCGACAAGTGGACGCCGCTCGATGTCTCCGGATGGCACAGCTTCACCCGCCCCATGACCGCGGGCCAGGCGGTTCCTATCAAGGTGGAGTATGCGGAACTGTATGGCGGCGCCAACATCACGCTTTTCTGGTTCAGCGACACCCAGACCTGGGAATCGGTCGGCGCCAACCGCCTAACCACTGGCGCGGCCGTCAACCGCGCGCCGGTCCTGATCACCCCTGCCGCGCAATCGA
The DNA here is from genome assembly GCA_028293305.1 of Verrucomicrobiales bacterium. Taxonomy (GTDB): domain Bacteria; phylum Verrucomicrobiota; class Verrucomicrobiia; order Verrucomicrobiales; family V1-33; genus CAIZWU01. The sequence goes on from JAQGPD010000623.1 coordinate 5,183, forward strand.
CCGTCCGCGGACGCGCCGCCAGCCTGACTGTCCAAGCCTCCGATCCTGACTTCAATAACTTGATTTACAGTGCCGCCGGTCTTCCTCCCGGGCTGTCCATCAATGCCACCACCGGCCTGATTTCCGGCACCGTGAGCCTGGCTTCCCTGGCTTCCCATACGGTCACCCTCACGGTTTCCGACGGGTCCCTCAGCGCTACGGGGAGCTTCCTCTGGACAACCACAGCCCCGCCGACCAACCGCGCTCCGGTTTTGAATAATCCCGGCACCCAGACCGCCATCCGAGGCTCCATCGTAAGCCTCCGACCCCTCGCGAGCGATCCTGACAATGATGCCCTGACCTGGACCGCTGCCGGACTGCCTCCCGGCCTGACCCTGACCGCATCCAGCGGACAAATCGCGGGCATTCTCTCCAGCACTGCGGCGGCGGCCTACACGGTGCAGCTCACCGTGACGGATCCCGGCGGTCTGACGGCCGGCGCCACCTTCACCTGGAATACCGTGGCGGCCCCGCTCACCGGGCTCCGCGGGGAATATTATAACGGAATGGAACCCGGGGTCGGCACGCCGTTGCTGATCCGGAACGACCCCACCATCGACTTTGATTGGGGCGGCGGCTCGCCGGCCGCGGTCGTGCCCGTGGACTATTTCTCGGTCCGGTGGACCGGCACCCTGACAGCTCCCTCCACCGAGACCTACACCATTTACGCGCCTTCCGACAATGGGGTCCGCATCTGGATCAATAACCAATTGGTGCTCGACAAGTGGGTGCCGCTCGACATCTCGGGCTGGCATAACTTCACCATCAATCTGACCGCCGGCCAAGCCGTTCCTATCAAAGTGGAATACGCCGAGCTTTATGGCGGGGCGGGCATTTCCCTTTACTGGTATAGCAATAGCTTGCCATGGGAGGCGATAGCCACCAACCGGCTCTCCCCGGCGGTGACCTTCCCGCCTAACTCCTCGTCGGAAGCCGTCGTCATGGCCACGCAAACCCAGGCGTTCACCTCCTCCGGGGACCGCGCCTTCTTCTCGTTCAGCCGGCCTTCATCCTCGGCGGGAGCGGTGGGAATCATCGTCCAGGAAAGCCCGGACATGCAGACCTGGGACTTCAGTGAACTGCCGGCCGAAATCCATCAGGGGGACGACGGAATCGACAGGATCTCGCTGAGCATGCCGTTGCCTGACACCTCGGAGAATGCGCCACCAGCGAGGTTCTTCCGATTGAGATTCGTGGTGCCCGACGCGGTGCCGGGTCTGGAATAGCGGAAAATCCTGTGGCGTTAAAATTCAAGCTCCGCCCCGGCACGATCCGGGGCGGAGGATACGCGGGCGGGCGGTTTTTTCCGAAACCATAGCCATAGTCGGGAACCCGTTAAGCAATTAGAGCAGTAAAATAATGCCGTAGCCGCCAGTCCTCTGCAATATCAGGCCCGGAGGGGCGGAATCTTTATGGCCACCGACATGCGAAGAATGATCAAGCTCCGGAGGAGCGGCATAATCTTTCCCGACGAAGCCAGATGCCGCTCCTCCGGAGTTGAAATTTAACGGGTGACTATGGCTATAAAGATTTAACCCCTCCAGGTTCGGACGCTGGCTATATCATTATTTAAAATGCTTTAAGCCATGAAGCAGGGGAGCCGGAGAGCCGGAGAGCCGGAGAGCTGGAGAGCTGGAGAGCTGGAGAGCCGCGAAGCTGGGAAGCCGAGGCGACGAAAGGTCGTCGCGGATCCAAGGCTGACGCGTTCAGCGCAACGCGTGCCATTGTCGGTCATCGGTAATCAAGCGGCGTAACGGGCTGGACGATCTGGAGTGCGTGCGGCTTGCCGCCGCTTTTTGGAAGGCAGCTTGCTGCCTTTTCGGTCGGACGCAGGGAGCGGATGGAGTTTCAGTTCCGGTTGGCGCGGGCAAGCCCGCTTGCGCAGAGCGGCGGCAAGCCGCGGCGCACTCCAGATTTCCTGCGGTGTTGGTTCAAGTTTTCCGTGCTGACAATTTCCGCGGGTGGGGACGGATTTATATTCGGCTGGCCCGGGTTGTTGGCGGGCAGAGCCAGCACGGGTTTTGCCACGGACACCGGGGCCGTGGTGGATTCCGGAAGCCTGCCTGGGAATTGCTATTCAAACGATGATGGGGCCGGAAGCGGACCGGTTGGTTATTCGCCGCGGGCCTTGATCTCGATGAGCATCTGGTTGTTGTTAGTGTATTTGCCCATGACCTGGAGCAGGCGTTCCACGGCTTCCTGGGGGCGATGGCCGGAGAGGCCGCGGCGGATGAGGTGGACTTTTTCCAACTGGTGGGCGGGGAGGAGGAGTTCCTCGCGGCGGGTGCCGCTTTTGAAGATGTCCACGGCGGGGTAGACGTAGGCCTGGGAGATCTTGCGGTCGAGGACCAGTTCCATGTTTCCGGTGCCTTTGAACTCCTGGAAAATCAGGTCGTCGCCTTTGTTATTGGTTTCCACGAGAGCGGTGGCCATGATGGTGAGGGAGCCGGCTTCGCGGGTGTTGCGGGCGGCGGCGAAGAGGCGGCGCGGGGCTTCGAGGGCGCGGCTGTCGAGGCCGCCGGACATGGCCTTGCCACCGCCGCCGCCCCGCATGGAGTTGTTGAATCCGCGGGCGAGGCGGGTGATGGAATCGAGAAGCATGAAGACGTGCTGGCCGGCCTCCACGAGGCGTTTGGCGCGCTCGATGGCGAGGTTGGCCATGCGGATGTGGTTGCGGGGATCCTGGTCGTTGCTGCTGGCCATGATTTCCGCTCCGGGGAGGGCGCGGGCGATTTCCGTGACTTCCTCGGGGCGTTCGTCCACCAGCAGGACGATGACTTTGACGTCCTCGTAGTTGTGGAGGACGGCTTCCGCGATGTGTTGGAGGAAGGTGGTTTTGCCGGCGCGGGGCGGGGCGACGATGAGGCCGCGCTGCCCGCGGCCGATGGGGGAGATGAAGTCGATGAGGCGCGTGGTGTGGCGCTTGGCATCGGTTTCCAGGATGTAGCGTTTGTTGGGATTGATGGCGGTCAGTTCCTCGAAAAGCGGCAGAGTGCGGTAGGCGCTGGGGTCCAGGCCGTTGACTTTTTTCAGCTGCATGACCTGGGGGCCGCGGCCGCCGCGCTGCATGATGCCTTCCACCCAGACGCCTTCGCGGAGGCCGTGTTGGCGGACGAGTTCGGCGGAGACGAAGGGGTCTGTGGGGGAGGGGACAAAGCCACGGTCTTTGGGGCGGAGGAAGGCGAAACCTTTATCCGTTAGCTCCAGGAGGCCTTCGCAATCCTCGGGGGGGCTGAGGGGGACTTCCGGACGCGGGGGGCGGGGCTCCCAGGCGCGGGGTTCGCCGCGCGGGTCCGGACGGATGTCGGGCCGCGGTTCCATGCGGGGATCGCGCTCGCGGCGGTCGGGATTTTCACCATCAATGGCTTGGCCGGGAGGCACGGGCGCGCGGCCGGTGCGTTCGAGGTAGCGTTGTTGTTTTTGCTGTTTGAATTTTTCCTTGCGGAGTTTCCAGCGCTCCCATTTGGTTAGGCGGCGGGGTTCGCCATCGGGGCCGAGCTCCGTGTGGGGCTGGCCGGGACCTGCGCCCGGTCCTTGACCTTGGCCTGGTCCTGGACCGGGGCCTTGGCCGGGGGCGGGACGGGGATCGGCGGGGGCTCCGTCGAGGGATTCGCGGGGAGGATAGGGGCGGTGTTGGCGGGGAGGGTATTGGCTTTGGCGATAGGGGGGCGGAGGGCCATCGTGCGGGGCTGGGGCGGGTCCGTTGGGGGCACCATCGAGTGGGGGGCGGGAATCGCGGGGATCACGCGGGTCGCGGTCACGGGGATCGCGGAGCGGGCGGGGGTCGCGGGCGTCCCGCGGGTCGCGGACGTCGCGCGGGTCACGTTGGAGGCGGGGATCGCGGGGGTCGCGGTAAGGGGGGCGGTCGTTCCGGGGAGGCTGTGATTCGAAAGGGTTTTGGTCAGGATGGTAGTGGTTGTTCGTTGTAGGAGGGAAGGAATCGGGGGCGGTGGGGTAACTATCCTGGGGAGCAAACGATTGCGGGTCACGGTCGGCGTCCGATGGCGCGGGGGGAGTGCTGGAGTTGGGAATCAGGGGGAAGGGCGCTTCCGAGGGGGCGGAGGCGTGGTCCGTGAGGGCGCCGGCGATTTTGCGCGCGGAT
>JAQGPD010000018.1 GCA_028293305.1 Verrucomicrobiales bacterium
CGTCAGCAAATCCATCAGCGTCGGCACCGGCCGCAGCACCTACCGCGGCCAGGTCCACATTCCAAAGCACCTCAAAGGCTGCAAGAATAACACCGAGTGCGATGCGTTATTGATCAACTCCCACAGCCGCACCGACACCTACCCCGCAATCACCGTGCGCGGCAATCAGCACGCCACCCAGCACGAAGCCAGCGTCAGCCAGGTCAGCGCCGAGCAGGTCTTCTACATGCAACAACGCGGCCTCAGCGAAGGCGAAGCCATGAGCCTTTCCGTCAACGGCTTCGTCAACGACCTCGTCCGCGAATTCCCCATGGAATACAGCGTGGAACTTAAGAGACTCATCGACCTGGAAATGGAAGGGAGCGTGGGGTGATGAAAGAACTGACCGCCGAGGAAAACCAGATGAGAAATATTGGCGCGATTTTCCAATTTTCCGGGCTGATCCTCATGGCGGCCCTGAATGCACTGCGAATGTCCGGCCATCTCACTTGGCTGGACATGACCTATTTTTTCTTAATTTTTTGCCTATTTTTCCTCTGCATTGCTGGAGTCAGAAGGACTCATAAACGAATAGCCGCGTTGGAATTCCAACTGGCCGAACTCCGGAAAAGTCTTCAGAACACCTCCGCCCCATGAACCACCCGGACATCGACCGCCGCAGCCTGATGATGCACCGCATCATCGCGGCGCGGTTGCGTGCCCAACCGGATTTGATGGCGGTGGCCCATGCAAACATGGCCCGGTGGAACTGTCCCGAACGCGGGTGGTGGCAGGAGTGGTCCACGATTCTTTCCTCACAAACCGTGGAGGAAGTGGCCGGTTTGATTGAACGTGAGGATGAAGATGCGTGCCGGATGCGCCAAAGTGCGCCCTTCGCCGGCATCCTGACCGCCAAAGAGGTTTGGGAACTTAAACGCCACTTTAAGGAGGAAAATGCAGCGGCATGAATTGGAGCATATTATCAGGGCTTCCGCTGGAATCACCGGCCGGAATCGCTTCGTCATTGTGGGCAGCCAAGCGGTGTTGGGACAGTTTCCTGATGCGCCTATGGAGCTGCTGGTTTCCCGCGAAGCAGATATCTACTGCCCGGACGACCCTGACGCCACGGACCTCATCGACGGGTCAATCGGAGAACTCTCCCCCTTCGAGCAAACCTTCCGTTATTACGCCCATGGCGTGGGTCCGGAAACCGCTGTCGTCCCTGCCGGCTGGGAAGCCCGCTTGGTGCCGGTCCACAGCGAATTCACAGGCGGAGCGACCGCTCTCTGTCTGGAAGTCCATGACCTTGCCATTTCCAAGTTGGTGGCGGGTCGGGAAAAGGATTTCGAATTTGTCGCAGCCCTTTTCCGGAATGGCATGGTGGAGCTGCCAATACTCCGCGACCGCCTCACTTCCACGGAACTGCACCCGGAACGCCGCGCTGCCTGCGAAGGCCGCCTGCTGCGTCTTTCCCACCTGACTCCCCACCCCTGACTGCTTTCCACTTTCCCCTGACTCCTTCCCCTTTCCCCCAAATGTCCCCCGTCACTCTCGATTCACCCCCGACCCCTTTTGTGAGATCTGTATTCCTTGATGCCCCGTCGTGGAATCATGCCGGCGTGCCGGCTTGGTTCGCCCAGTCCCAGCTGTCCGCTTGGGAAGCCTTCACCACCCTGCCAATGCCATCCCGCCGGGACGAAGCTTGGCGGTTCGCGGACTTGAAGTTGTTGTCCTTCGACGCCTTCGGCATTCAACCTCCGGGCGTGCCGGGCGCTCCCGGTGAGGAAACGCAGTTGGAAAAAACCGCCGCCCGCCTGGTGTTCGTGAACGACCGCCTGGTCGCCCGTGAGATCAGCGATACCTCCTTGGAAATCCTCACCCTGACAGAAGCCCTCGCCCGCCACGGCGACCGCCTGCGGGACGTCCTGACCACTCCCGACACCGGCCTCGGCGGAGACAAATTCGCCGCGCTTCACCAAGCGCAACTCCAGGACGCCGTCGTCATTTTTGTTCCCGCCAAAGTGGAAGTCCCGGAGCCTATCGAAATCATCCATTGGCTCGGCGGGGAAAACAGCGCGTCCTTCCCGCGCACCATCATCCTGACCGAACGCCACGCCAAGGTCACCGTGATGGAACACCACGTCAGCTTGGACGAAAACCCTGGCTTCAGCGTGGGAGCCGCCCAGCTCATCGCGGCCGATGCCTCATCCATCAACTACGTCCTGCTCAAGCGCCGCAACGCCGCCACCAAGGCCGTCCATCTTTCCACCGTCTCCACCGGCCGCGATGCCGAGGTCCGCCACTCGCTCATCAATCTGGCCGCCGGCTGGACCCGCACGGAATGCCGCAGCCTGCTCGCCGGTCCCGGCAGCCGCAGCGAGATGTTCAGCGTTTCCCTGGCCGCCGGACATCAGGAAATCGACCAGCGCACCCTGCAGGATCATCTCTCGCCTAACAGCTATAGCGACTTGCTGTATAAAAACGTTCTATTCGACACCGCGCGCACCATTTTCGCCGGTCTCATCAAAGTGGACGAAGGCGCGCACGGCACGGATGCCTATCAAAAATGCCGCAATCTGCTTCTGAGCGACACCTGTGAGGCCAACTCCATGCCCGGCCTGGAAATCAATGCCGACCAGGTGAAGTGCAGCCACGGCAGCACCACCGGCCGCATCGCGGAGGACGAGCTGTTTTACTTCGAGTCCCGCGGCATCCCGCGTCCCCTCGCCGCCCGGCTGATCGCCGTCGGCTTTGCCCACGAAGTCGTCGGAAAAATCCAGCATCCCGCCATCGAGGCCTTGTTGGACAGTGCTTTGCACGACCGCTTCGCCGCCCTGGAGGAATAAACCCTCAAAATCCACCGGGAGGAATACGCCACTTCCGCCTGGCAAACCAGGATTTGCATCATCGGGGGAATAGCCGACGTTGTTTCCAGCAGACCATGGAAACTTCGCCCCTCCCCGCCGATCCGTCCGCGTCTTTGACCCGGCCCTCCGCTCCGCCCCGCGGAGGTGCGGATTCCACGGCGCCGTCCTCCGCCAGCGTCTGGCAGCGCCACGCCCGGCGCACCGCCCGTCGTCTCAATCTTGCATGGTGGCTGCAGTTTTCCGCGCCTTGGGCCGCTGGGCTCAGCCTGGTGGTTTTGGGCGTGATTCTCTGGCTTCGCAGCCGCGGCACCGAGCTGCCCACCGCGCCCACCGCCGCTGTCATTGGCGGACTTTATCTGATTGCCGGCTTCATCGCATGGCTTGTGGCACGGAAAAACTTCCAGCCGACCGATGGCAGCCTGGTGTTGTTGGAGTCGCACCTGAAGCTGAACAACGCTCTCACCGCCGCCCGCCAGGGCATCACCGCCTGGCCCGCCGCTCCCGCCAGTCTGGATGACGGATTTCGCTTCCGTGCGCCCTGGCTGGTGGCGCCGCTGCTCCTCACCGTTTCCTGCCTCACCCTCGCCTTTTTTCTGCCCATCACCCGCGCCGTCGGCCCTCCCACGCTCCCGCCACCTCTGGCCATGGAGCGGGCGGCCGATTTATTGAGTGCGATCCGGAAGGAGGATGTGGCCAGCCCCGAGGCCTTGGCAAAAGCTGAGGAACAGCTGCAAACCCTTCTGGCTCAACCGCCCGGCGATTATTACAGCCACCACAGCCTGGAGGCCGCGGACGCCTTGGAAACCTCCCTCCGCGCCGCCGCCGGCAAGCTGGGAGCGCAACTCCAAACCGCCGCTCAAGCCGCTGGATCCTTGGAAAAATTCGACTCCGCGCTCAGCCCGGACGCCCGCAAACAACTGGAAGGCGACCTTCAATCCGCCCTCCAGGGCCTGCAAAACTCCTCCATGGGCACGAGTTCGGCACTCAAGGAACAGCTTGCAAAATTGGACCCCTCGAAGCTCAAGGAGTTGGATCCCGAGCAGATGAAAAAGATGCTGGAAAACCTGCAAGCGAAAGCCAAGGCCTGCAAAAACTGTCAGGGCGGCCAATGCGCCGGACAGAGCGAAGCCGAGAAAGCGCTCTCTGATTTGTTGAACAAAAAAGGAGAAAAAAGTGGCTTCCCCGGCGACGGCATGGGCCGGGGCGGCGTGGAGCGCGGACCCGGCACGGGCGACCTGACTTTTGAAAAGGACGCCAGCCAGTTGGATACCAACAACCTGGAACAACTCACCAGCCAGGATCTCAGCCGCACGCTCCCGGGCGACCACATGGGCACGAAGGACATTGAGCATAATCTGGATCAATCCCCCTCCACCGGCTCCAACGGTGGCGCCGCCGCCGCCGCACAGGGAGGCGATGCCGTGCAGCGCGAGCAACTTTTGCCTTCCGAACAGAAAGTGCTGCGTCGTTATTTCAAATAATCTCCCTTCCGAACCATTGGCCAATCCTTGCTCCGTGTGTCATTTGTGGCCCTTCCATTGGTTTTCAGGCCGATCGGAGCACTAACCAACCCATGAGAATCGGCACCACCTTCCGCACTTCATTGCGCGCCCTGCGACGCAATAAAATGCGCTCCCTCCTCACCGCGCTCGGCATCATCATCGGCGTCGGCGCGGTCATCGCCATGGTCAGCATTGGAAACGGAGCCAAAGCTCAGGTCGAAAGCCAGATCGCCGGACTGGGGGAAAATGTGATATTGGTCATGTCCGGCAGCGTCAACAGCCGTGGCGTCAGCAGTGGTTTCGGCGGCGCGGCCACCCTCACCATTCCGGACATGGAAGCCATCCGGAGCGAGGTCGACGGCGTCCAGGCCGTCAGCCCCGAAGTCCGCCGCAGCCACCGCGTCGCCGCCGGGAATCAGAACTGGTTCACCGCCATCACCGGAGTCAGTCCGGAGTATTTCGAGCTCCGCCGCTGGCCCTTCGCGGAGGGCTCCAGCTTTTCCGAGCGCGATGTCCGCGGCGCCACCAAAACCGTGGTTTTGGGAGCCACCGTCGCGCGCGAACTCTTCAATGGCGACGACCCCGTGGGCCAAAGCCTCCGCATCCGCAATGTCCCCTTTCTCATCACCGGCGTGCTCAGCCGCAAGGGTTCGTCACTCATGGGCAGTGACCAGGACGACGCCGTTTTTGTCCCCTACACCAGCGCCATGAAGCGCATCATGGGCGCCGATACCATCCGCATGATCCACGTCCAGGCGGCCCAGGCCTCCGCCATGCCGGACATCCAGGCCCAGATTTCCAGTCTGTTGTCCCAGCGCCACCGCATCGGCCCTGACAAAGATCCCGACTTCATGGTCCGCAGTCAGGAGGACATCGCCCAAATGGCCACCGCCACCTCCAAAGTCATGACCGCGCTCCTCGCCGCCA
>JAQGPD010000065.1 GCA_028293305.1 Verrucomicrobiales bacterium
TCCCGGACGATGGCGCGGCCATACATGCTGTGGTGCTCCTGGGTGGTGGCCAGCGGGTAGATGGCGGGAATTTCCTTGTGGTCGGTCCAAGTGAGACCCTCGGTGACGGCGGCGGCGAGTTTGGAAACTTTGGCGCCGGCGGCGAAGTAGGGGGTGGCGGAGGTGCGGAGACCGTAGGCGTCGAAACCAGTGCCCTGCCCGACCCGGCCGGGGCCTTCGGCTCCGATGCCTTTTTGGCCGTAACCGACGGTGAGGGTGATCGCGTAGTCGGCGTGGCCGGGGATGACGAGAACGGGATAGTAACGGGTGACTCCGTTCAGCTCGACGGCGATGACATCAGCTTCATCGACGGCGGCGAGGGTGATTTTGAGTTCCTTGGCCGTTTTCACGCTCATGAGCGCGGCGTTGTCCCAAGTGACTTTGGAAACGGGGTCCGGAGCTTCCTGGAGCCAGGCGCTGTTGATGTATCGTCCGTCGGCGATTTTGGCGCAGGGGACAAAGGTCACTTCCATGGCCGCGATGCTGGGAGCGGCGACGGCTGGGACGGTGAGATTGGCGAGGGCGGCGGCTTGGAAAGTGGCTCCGGCGGCGGCTGGATAGGCGGTATTGGCCACGGTGCCGTCGCGCAAAGCGTTGTTCCAGAGGTCGTCGTTGGCTCCGGGAACGACGGCATTGAAGGTATCGCGGACGAGGCGGTAGCCGGGACCCGGATCTTCAACAGCCGGGGCGATCACTGGGGCGAGCGTCGTCTCGACGTAAGGAGGGGTGGCCTCGTTGGAGAGGAGCGCGTTCAGCACTTCGGCGTCGCTGACCCCGCCAAACAGGGGGAGGATCATCGGTTGGACGATGGAATACGTGCCTTCGAAACCGCGGACATCGCCCCATTGTTCGAGGTAATGCGTGGCTGGCACAGCCCAGGCCGCCTTGCGGGCGAGTCCGGTGCGGTGGCGGGTGCTGTGGACAATGAGGGTCTTGATTTTGTCCTGGGCTTCAGCCCATTTCAGGTCGGCTGGGGCCTCGAGGGAAGGGTCGGCTTCGCTGAGCACGAGGAGGGTTTCCACGGAGCCGGCGGCGGCGTCCTTCGCGAGGTCGGCCAAAGTGCCGGTTTGGTTGTCGGCGAGTCCTGTTTGTTTGAGCTCGATTGTTTGGCCGAAAGCGCCGAGGGCCTGATTGATGGCGGCGGCGAGAAGGTGAAGGGCTTCGGGCTGCTGGCTGCCGGCGATGACGATGGCCTTGCCTTTGGAGGCAGCGAGGTCATCGGCGGCGGATTTCAGCCAAACTTCATAGTCATCGCGGCCGGCATTGTAATCGGCTGAGGGAACAGCAGCGGCGGCCGCGGTGAGGGCGGCATCACTGGTAGCGGCTCCGATGAGGGCGGCGAGTTTGGCGGCGACTTTGACCGTCTGGCTGGCGTGGACGCGCATGCGGTGGTCCGCGATGCCGCCGGTGATGGTGTAATTGCTTTCGACCGCGTAGAGGCGGTTCATGGGGTCGGTGTTCTGCTCGGCTTTGCGGCCGGACATGAACTGACCGACGGACTTGCCGCCGACGCGGTCGAGTCCGAGGAAATCGCTATCGAGGCTGAACACGCGGTCGGCCTTTTCAAAGTGGTAATAGGGCATCACGCCGGCACCGAAAGCCTTGGTGTAGGCGGCGCGGACGTTGGCTGGACCGAAGGCTTCGTAGCGGTGGACCTTGGCGGCGGGGAACTTTTTCTGGAGTTCGCCGACGAGGCGTTGGCGGGTGGGGGAAACGACTTCGTCCGTGAGGATGGCGAGGCCTTTGCCACCGGCGGCGGCGAGTTCCGCTTTCTTGGTGTCGAGGAACTTGAAGAAATCAGCGCGGGAGCTGACTTTACCGTAGTTTTGGAACGTGCGGGCGCGGTCCGGGTCGTAGAGACTGAGGACGGAGGCTTGGGCTTGGGAGTCGAGGCCGCCGTTGCTGTCCGGGTGGAATTTATTGCCTTGGAGGTGGGTGGGGCGACCCTCGGTGGTATGGACCACGAGGGGGGTGCCTCCGCCGGCGCGGGGCATGGCGGTGGCGTAGTAGAGAATCTTGCCGGGGATGACCCATTCCGGCATTTTGGCGTAGGGCTTCAGGTAGGCTTCCGGGCGGCGGCAGGAGGCGAGGCCGAGGCCGGCCATGGCCGTGCTGGCGCTCATGAGCTTGAGGAAGGTGCGGCGGGAGGACTCGAGTTCGCCCTCGTCTTTCATGACGGCGGCGCCGTCCTGGAATTCACGATCCTGCCAATTGATGGAGGATTCCTGACCGGTCAATTGTCCCAGACTGCGCCAGTAGCGCTTGCCGGAAGTGGGTTCTGCGGGATGTTGCCAAACGCGTTTCATTGAGCAAAAAAGGGTAAAATGGGCAGGCGTGGGGTCTGATGTGGGATCAGCGGTGACAGCCGGCGCAGTTGGTCGGGGGTTCGATGTGCCAGGCTTCCTTCAGCTTGAGGCCCATTTCGGTTTGGTCTTTTCCGGCGGATTTCGCGGTCCAGTCCAGTTGGGTGATTTTATCCATGGGGCGGAGGTGTTTTTCCGGGGCGCGGTGGCAGTCGAGACACCAGCTCATGCTCTGGCTTTGGTCATGGAAGACGACTGGCATTTCGTTGATCTTGCCGTGGCAGCTGACGCAGGAAACGCCGGAGGTGACATGGACGCTGTGGTTGAAGTAGGCGTAGTCCGGGGTGTTGTGGACTTTCACCCATTCAAGAGGCTTGCCGGTTTCCACGCTTTCCTTGATGAGGGCGATTTGCGGGGAGTTGGTTTTGACGTGTTGGTGGCAGTTCCAGCAGGTGCTGCTGGCGGGGACGTTGGCGTGTCCCGACTGTTCCACAAAGCTGTGACAATAACGGCAGTCCATGCCCAATTGGCCGGCGTGGATCTGGTGGGAAAAGGGTATAGGCTGGGAAGGCATGTAGCCTTTCCGGGTGTATTCCTGAGTGAAATAATAGCTCACTCCGAGTGCGATGCCCGCGCCCATAAAAAGGAAGCAGACAAGAAGCTTCAGCGGCAGGGTGTTGGTCCAGCGGGGAAAGGTGTTAGCCATTGCAGGGTCGGGTGCGAAGTCGAGACTAGTCGCTTGTGAAAAATTTCACAAGCGAAATTAGAAAAATGTTGATCGAAAAACAGTCACGAAGCGGGCTGCGGGATGGGACCCTGCGGCGTGGAGTTCCGCGATAGTAGAAATACCGGTGGGTGGCGCAAGAGGAAACTGGGATTTGCTTGGATATTTGCGACTTTTCATGGCTTTATCCCGGCAATAATAGGGGTCGGAAAGCACACATCCGCTACGGTTTTCCCTCCACCCGCCGATGGGGAAAACCACCACCCACGAATGACCCTGACCGGGACACATGTCATTTAGCGTCAACAGGTTGCGGGGATCTGGAAATCAGGATGACCGAGAGCAGGATCAGGGCGCCGGCAACGGCCACGGAGGCCGGGAGGGTTTCCTTCAGCAGCCAATGTCCGAGCACGACGGCGACGAGCGGATTCACGTAGGCATAGGTCGAGACTTTGGCGGGTGTGCTGACCCGCAATAGCCATACATAGGCGGTGTAGCCGACCAAGGAGCCGAAGAGCGTGAGGTAAACAAAGGCCCAGGCGGAGGCTGCGGTGATTTTGGCGGGATCGAAACGCGGGATTTCCCCATCGGCGATTCCCGCTAGAAATTGAAAGGCACCGCCGGCGATCATTTGCTGGGACACCGTCATCAGGGCCGACGCCGGTTTGGCGGCGAATCTTGAGTATACCGACCCTGCCGCCCATGAAATCGCGGCCAGAAGGAGGATGGCCGCCCCGACCGGGTCCACGGCGCGCTGGCCGAGCGAGTTCCGGCCCAACACGATCATCAGCACGCCGGCCCCGCCCACCGCCAGTCCTGCGAGCACGATCCCGCGCGGCCTTGAGCCGCCGGGCCGCAGCCAATCCAAAATCATGATCCACAAGGGCACCGAAGCGATGATCAAAGCGCTCAATCCGCTGGGCACCCTGCCCTGCACCCAGCTCACGCCGCCATTTCCGCCGAAAATCAGCAATCCGCCCACGATGACTCCGGTTTTCCATTGGGGTCGGGTCGGCGCGGCGATGCCGAACCGGCGCAGCACCCAATATAAACCACCGCCGGCGATCAGAAACCGGGTCCCCGCCATGAGAAAGGGAGGGATGGTCTGCACCGCGACGGTGATGCCGAAATAGGTGGAGCCCCAAATGATATAGACTGCGGCGAAAGCGGCGATCACCCAACCCAGGGGCGCTTTTGGCTGCTCAGGCGCTGACGGAGGGGAATTTTTAGCGGAGGATGGCGACGAACTGGCAGGGCTTTCCAATTCGGTTGAACCCATTCCCGCCGTTCCAATCCCGCCAGCTTCCGCGCCGCCGTTTCCGCTCGCCGAGGTTACTGTTACGATTTTGCCTTCACTCGCAAAGTGTCCGCTGCCGCTGCCGCAGTCTCTGCCGCCACAGCCGGCGCCGCTTCCCCGGCTTTCGGGCTCGGCCGGGATCTTCCCGGGCACGCCATCGCTTTCCTCGTCCAAAATTGCATCCCGCTTCATCCCCGAGCCTGACACAGCCCGTCCTGCTCCCCAAGCCGAAAGATAAAGTTGAGCAACCTCCAGCCACCGAGCATCCCGCGCGCCGTCGCTGTCGCCGGCATCACGGCTTTCCTTTGCCCGGCGGGCGGCCCCTCCGCTTGGGGGCGGTCGTCTCCGGGGAAATGACGCCGGAACTGCCGACCGCACGCGATTTTGTCCCTCCACGGGTCTTGCGGACAGTGGAAACATCCGGCTCCAACGCAAGGGCGGCAAGCTCGCGGGCGGATGGGCTCCCCCCGCCGACCCCGCGCAGCATTTTACGCCCATCCCGTTGACCGTAAAGCACCCACGCCAAACCGACCCCGCCCATGAACCCCCAAAAATGGCTCGACCACGATGTATGCGGCTCCGGCCCCAACAAGCTCAGCACGGTGCCGAAATAAAACATGCCCACCGCCACCGAAACCACCGTCCATCCGATGTGCCGCGCCACCCAGCCGCGCGCGATCAAAAATCCCAGCAGCCCGAAAACGATCCCGCTCGCCCCGAGGTGAACGGATTCCCCCATGCCAAAGCACCACGCGCCCAGTCCGCTCGTCAATCCGGTCACCACCGCCACCCTGACAAAAAGCCACCGTCCGCTCAAGGCCACAAGCCAACCCAATACCAAGAGCGGCACCGTGTTACGCAGAAGATGCACCACGCCTTCGTGCAAAAACGGAGCCAGCGCCACCCCCGGCAATCCGCTCCATTGGCGAGGCCGGATCCCCCATTGATCCGGCGTCCAGTTCGCCGGCAACAACAAATCCGCCAGTTCCCCCGCCCACATCAGGCAAGCGAAAACCAGCACCGGATACACCTGCCGGCGCACCGACAGCCATTGCCGCTGAACAAAGCTCGATTCCAAAATTTCCTTCACGCCGTTCCTATAACGCGCCCCCGGCCCGGAACAATCCTTCGCTTCCGAATTTCATCGCGCGTTTTTTCCTCCCGCTTCCGAATCCGGTCAGAAGGGAATGCGCTGACTCCGCAGCCGGTAAAACTTCCGCCCGACCGCCGTGGATGCCGGGGGAACAATATCAAGAACCATGCTGTCTGCCGCGGTGCTGCGGATGACGACTTCGCGGCTGACCGGACTCTGATATTCCAGCCCCCTGACCACTTTCAATACGGTCCATGATGCGGCATCGGGAGACTCCGCCACCTCAATCCGCCACGCCAAATCGGCCGCCCGCCGCACCATGAGACTGAGGCCGCCTCCGCCAGGGGAAGGCGTGAATCCATGGGCGGAAGCCAGCGCGCCTGAAGACGGATTGCTGCCCAGCGTGTATTCCAAAAAGGTGTTCAACCCATCCCGGTCAGGGTCCCCATCCGCCGGAGAGGTCGCGGACAGAGCCTCCGACCGCCAGAGATCAAACGGCAGGGCGGGCTGCACATTCAGCGTCACCCGAACCGGTTGGGAAAGCCCGTCCTTGTCCCGCAGTTGATAGTCAAACCAAGCCTGACCCGCGAAATCGACCGGCGGGGTGTAACGGAAGTGTCCCGTGGTCCCCACCAAGGTGAGCGACCCCGCGGAGACAGGACTGGCCACGATTTCCAAAACCGGGTCATAGGCGGAGCCATCCGGCGTGATCAATCCATCGTTATCCAGAAAGCTGGCTCCATAGTTATCCGAGGAAACAAACTCGATGCTCTGGGGGCAGGTGAAGTTGTCAGGCACCGCGACAAGGGGAGCATTCACCGGAGCCACCGTCAGGGTGACGGGCACAGGATCGCTGATGAGTCCGGTTTCCAGTGAAACGAGGCGAATGCCAAGGTCGGAGGAGGTCGCCGAGATATTGTGAAGGGAAATGGCCAAAGTGTTATTTCCCGTCAGCAAAGGAACATTTCCCAGATTCACGGTCCGCAGAGTGCCTTCCTGAACGGCATCCTGACTGCCTCCAGTCACAAGGGTGTAGGTGTCGGGCGCGGACGCGAAGGTGGTGGTGGTGACGCTTTGAGCCCGGCCGCGCTCCACGCCATTGATGTAGATCACCACACCGTCATCACAATAGAGGCTCAGCTTCAGCGGCACCGTGACAGCCGCCGCGGAGACAAAGCTGGTCCGGAAGTAATCCGTGTATCGGCTGCCGGATCCCGGCGCGGTCAGATTCACGAGTCCGGGCAACGCGGGAATCTCAAATCCGCCATAAGCGATGGTCCCGGTGCCGGAGGTCCAGGCACTGTCGTCGAAGCCCACAGTTGCCCAAGTGCTTGTAAATGAAGGATTTCCGGTCGCAGGGTTCACGCCGTTCGTCGGGTGGAGGTATTTCCATGGAGCGCTGGCATCCAAAAACCGCTGGAAAGGCACGGCGACGACCTGATAGGAAAAGGAGACCTTTCCAGCGACGTTAGGGCCGGGCACGGCGCTGAACGAGCCATCGGGCTGCATGGTGACGGTTCCCCAGGTAGGCGGGCTGAAAAGGGCATAGCTGCCGGGGCCAGGCGCTGGGTCGTTGGCGGCGGTTCCAGTCGGATTGGCGCCCACGCCATCGGCAGTCAGCGTGGTGCCCTGATCGAGCGCGTAGCCCTCATCCGCCAGCAGGCCGGGAACGGTGGCGTCGATGATGCCGACCTCGGCTTTGAGTGAGAAACCAGCCAGAGCTGGATTAGCCGTGACCCGCAGGAAAAAAGTTTCCCGGATTTCATCCGCGGCATCCGCCATTACCGTGATCGGGACCCGCAGACGATTTTCTCCGGCTTTCAAAACCACATCCCCGGCAGGCAAGGCGAAATCCTGACCCAAAATGGCTGTGCCGCCGCTGTCGATGGAAGGGGTGAATTGCAAGTCATTGTTGAAGGCTCGGCTAAAAAGAAAATCCACCGTCTGCACGCGGTTCCCTGCAGCGGACTCGAAGACCGTGGGCGCGGTCTCCGCCTGTTTCAGGCCGGAGGGATAGGTATCAATAATATTCATGACGGTGACTGGCACCGCATTGCCGAAAGGAGCGGATTCCAATAACAGCTCGAAGGTTTCCAGTCCTTCCAGCAGCCGGTCGCTGAAGATCCTGACCGGAAATTCCGTGTAGTAAGGCGCGGTGGCTCCAATCGTCGGCACCGGCAGGACAAAGTCCACTGGAGCATAATCCAGTCCGGCAACCGCGCTGCCGCTGTCCCGCGATCTCACCCTCAGGTTGAAGGGAATCGGCGAGGGATGCGAAGCCCGCAAAACCAGACGGGCAACCGCTTCGCCGCTGGCGGGTTCCATGCCGCCTGGAGCGGACCCGATGGGCACCGCCTCCAAGGTGAATTGCAGGCTATCATCATCGGAGATCGCCATCGGCAATCCCGGGCGGAGAATGCTGAGGATGTTGTTGTTCACCCCGGCGAGCACACCTCCCACGCTTTTCACTTCCTCGTTTGGCAAAAACACGGGTATTTGCCCACTAACCACCCAAGGCAGTGAACCGGCTCCGATGCGGGAGTGAATGCTCCCGCCCCATTCAAGCGTGGACTCGCCCAGCGGATGATAATATCCCCCGGACGGGCCGGAAACTGCAGGAAGCGTCTGCTCCCAGGCCCAGGCACCTGCGGCGGATCTGCGGTAAATCTCGAGCTGTGTGTAGCCGTTGATTAAAAACAAGGATCGCCCCCGCAGGTAAGCGCGACCGAAACCGACCGCCGTTCCGTCGTGGCTCCGGAGGAAACTTGAAACCTTAACCCACGCCCGCGGTCCGGAATACCTGCGTCCATACAATATCACCTCGCCGTAGGCAGGCCCCTCCACCACAAAAAATCCGGCCTGCGCAGCAGCTAGCCCGACAACATCAAATGAAACCGTCTCCACGGTGTCGCTGCTCCTCCACCGGTAATGACCGCCGGTCCGCTCCATTATCGATTGGTTCATGAAGATCGTATCTCCATCCACAACCAAGGTATTGGAGATATTGCTATAGCCCCGTTTCCACTCCATCACCTGCTGCCAAGGGGCGGCAGGGGGGCCTCCAATCTCAAACACCCGTATATAACCGACTGTATTCTCTCCCTCGACGCGGGGAGACATGATGGCCAAAGTCCGGCCATCCGAATGCAAATTTGTAAATCCCGTGCCCTGTTCGATAGGAATGAACTGAACCGGAACCAATGCCGGCGAGCCATCCGCCGCCCATTGATAGCAACCGACCATATGCGTGGACGATCCCCCGGCCACATGCGCTCCCGCATGCACGGCGAATACCCATTCCCCCGCCGCCACGACTCCGTAAGTGGAAGTGGTTCCGGTGATTTCCGCAGGCGGCGTGGGCATGGGCCCTTCATAGGCAATTCCCAGATTGGAACACTCCCGTTCACGGGTCAGACCGCTGAAAACGGAGCTGGTCAATTCATCGGACGGTTCCAGGATGGAATCCTGTGTTGCGGATACCTGGTAGGACGCATCCGCTCCGTTGGCAGGCAATGACAACGTGAAATTGGACGGCGTCAGGTCTGATCCCGATGTGGCACGGGGCGGAGAAGCCGCAGGATTTGTAAATCCTCCAAACCGGGCCTGGACTGTGTGAGGGTCCACAGGCAAGGAACCACCTTGCGTCGGGACCTGCTTCACCGCCACCGTGGCCGGGGACATCCCCTCCAACAGCGGAGTCGGCGTTGGCACCAGGACCGAAGGTGAATTGCTGTCCCGGATGCGCATGGTGCCGATCACATGAGCCTGCCCCGCAGTTGTCAGTTCGATTTGAAAAATCTCCTCCGGCTCCAAAAGCGCATCGCCAAGAAGCATCACGGGAATAGCCACTCTGGACGCCCCCGCCGGGATAACCACGGTGCCGGATGCTGCGGCAAAGTCAGTTCCCGCCTGGGCCGTCCCGGACACCAGTTGATATTGAATCGTCACGGGGGCCGTCGTCGGCAAAAGCAGCTCCGCAAAACATTCCACGGTCTCACTGCTCCCCACAGGCTCCGGCGCCGCATATGTCTGGAGGGCCAATTTGCCCGCGTCATTGTCCTGCAGCACGGCGGTTGCCCCCTCAAATCGGCGGCTCACCACAAAAAATTCATCCAGCCCCGGATAACAGGAGGAAACCAGCTCCGGGCCGTTCCAGAACAACTGCCGCCCATATCCCTGCCCGGGTCCGGTCAAGGTGCCCACGGCATCCCATGTGGACCGGTTCACCGCATTCCTGAGAAACAACCTCACCGTGCCCTGCGGGGCGGGGGCGAATTCGTAACCTTCGCCCACGGCGATCCAATCCCCGGAAATGGCCACAGTCATTTTCGCACCGAGCTGCGAACTCGGCAGAGGCACCACAGGCAATTCCCCCACCTTCCCCCACACCCCGGATGCGGACCGCTCGTGGATCTCCAAGCCGGTAGCCCCCTCCATGACAAAAATCCCTTTTCCAGCCCCCCACGCGGAAGGCTGTGGTTTCACTGAAGCAACTTCATAAACGAACCTCCAACTGTCCTCCGTGCCGGCCTGCCGCTCTCCTACCCAAACTTTTTGGTAGCCAAAGGTCAGAGTGAAATCCTCACCTGTATCCCAAGGGGTGCCGACTCCGCTGGCACTGGTAAACCGCCACGGAGGCGAGGCGGCCGGGTCTTGACGGAATATCAGACTGCCGGACTCCGAGTCGATGAAAAGCCGGTCTTTTTGAAGAACCATCCGGATTGCCGATGGAAGATTCAGAACCGCTTTTTCGGTCCACTGCCACGGATTGTCCGTCCCACGATACCAAGTCCGGAGCTTGCCATCGAAGCACGTCACCACCAGTTGAGGGGTGACCGCCACACTTCCGTAGATAAAACTGGAATCCGCACTCGTCAGCGTGGCCCGCAACGTCAGACCTCCATCCGCGCCGCGCTGATAAAGATCCAAAAGAGAACTTTGAAAATCCGTGGTCGACAGCCGGGCCCCCGCCACCAAATCGTCCTTCCAATAAATCAGTTTGCCCCCACCCGTCGCCTGATTGAACATGGGCACATTCACCGGAGCGGAAAGGGAGGCCGCCCAATCCGCTGCCTCCGGACGCCGCATGATCAGGGTCATATTTCCAGTCGATTCCGGCTCCAAGTCACCCGCCACCGGCACCTGCAAGCTTCCGCTCAGCCCTCCGCCCGGCGCGCTGGGCACCACCGCGCGGTAGGGTGGATAGTCTTTTCCAACTTCCTGATTTTGAGACAATAACGAAAATTCAACACTGGCTCCATCAGCCAGCGTGGGAATGGAATAGTGAAAGGCGGCATTCACGGCGGTCCCGTCGCCCTCAACCACCTCCGGCGTATTTGTTAGAATCGCCTGCGCACTGGCGGAAGCCGGGATCAACAGCAGACAAGCCAAGCGCCACGCTCTGAAATATCGCCGGAAAAAATGCCTCAAATTGCTCATAACATCCATTTGCTGGTCATCCACGGTGTTGCAAAGTGCAACGCCAATCCGACTCCCTATCTGATATTCGGAACCATCGTCAACCCATTTAACACATTTTTTAAGACCGCGACACAATACCCTATTTCCGACGGGCCAGCCGTAAACGAAATGACCCGCCCCGCAACATCACCCTGCAATCTGCGATGGACACCCGGCCCAACCACCGCTTGGATGCTTGGAACCAACGTCACCCAACCATGCGTAAACCGATCATCGCCGCGAACTGGAAAATGCACAAAACTCCGTCCGAGACGGAGGACTTTCTCAAAGACTTCCTCGTCCTTGCCCAATCCGGCGGGGACAGCGTCGATATCGTCATCGCTCCCCCTTACATCAGTTTGGCCTCCGCGCTGTCCATGCTGACGAACCGCGACCACGTCCGCATCGCCGCGCAAAACATGCACGACCAGCCCTCCGGCGCCTTCACCGGCGAGATCAGCCCGCTCATGCTCCGCAGCATGTTGGTGACCTACGTCATCCTGGGTCACAGCGAGCGCCGCAGCCTCTTTGGGGAAACGGACGCCATTATCAATACCAAGGTCCTGGCCGCCCACCACTATCACTTGAAGCCCATCCTCTGCGTCGGCGAAACCCTCACGGAACGCGACGGCGGGAAACTCGAGGAAGTCCTCACCACCCAGCTCACCGGCAGCCTCGCCGGCCTCACCGCCGACCAGGTCATCGGCACGGTCCTCGCCTACGAACCCGTCTGGGCCATCGGCACCGGCCGCACCGCCTCCTCCGAGCAAGCACAGGAAGCCCACGCCCTGATCCGCGCCATCCTGACCAAACTCTACGATGCCCCCACCGCAGCCCGCGTCCGCATCCAATACGGCGGCAGCGTGAAACCATCCAACATGGGCGAACTCATGAGCCAGCCGGACGTCGATGGCGCCCTCGTCGGGGGAGCCAGCCTGGAAAGCGGCAGCTTCTGGGAAATCGTCCGCGCCGCCGCCGCCGCGAACACAGCCAAGCTCGAAGGTCCTCCTTCTCCCCACACGGCTCCGGTGGAATAAAAACCCGCCCCTTCCCCCCATCTCCTCCCCCCACCCACCACCCGGCACTGCCTCCGCGATGACCCCCGTTGCCATGGCCGAAGTTCCCGCCTCCGCGTCGGATCCCTCCTCCGCCGTCCGCTTTTGCGAGACGTTCCGTTGGATGTTGCTGGCCCGCACCCTGGAGGATAAAATCGCGGCGCTTTACCACGCCGGAAAAATCGTCGGCGGCGTGTATCTCGGCCGCGGTCAGGAAGCCTTCAGCGCCGCGCTCGCCATGAGCCTGCAAAAAGGCCATGACATCTTCGCCCCGCTCATCCGCGACCAGGCCGGGCGCATGGCCTTCGGCGAGGACATCCTGGACACTGCCCGCACCTACCTGGGCAGCGTGAAGGGCCCCATGCGCGGCCGGGACGGCAATATCCACCGCGGCCGCCCTGACAAAGGCATGCCGGCCATGATTTCCCACCTCGGAGCCATGATCTCCGTGGTCTGCGGCATGTTGAAAGCCAGACAGTTCCGCGGCATTTCAGATACCGTCGGAGCCTCCTGCATCGGAGATGGCGGCACCTCCACCGGAGCTTTCCACGAAGCCCTGAACCTCGCCGCCGTCGAAAAATTGCCCCTTGTCGTGGCCGTCGCCAACAACCAATTCGCCTACTCCACCCCCACCGACCGCCAATACGCCTGCCGCGATCTCGTGGACCGCGCCGCCGGTTATGGCGCGGAAGGCTACGAGGTGGACGGCACCGACCTCGCGGCCTGCCTCGCCGTTTTTGACAAAGCCGTCGCCCGCGCCCGCGCCGGTCACGGCCCGCAACTCGTTGTCGGCAAGCTCCTCCGCCTTTGCGGCCACGGAGCCCACGACGACGGAGCCTACATCCCCAACGCCATCAAGGAAACCCCCCTCGGCCGCGATTGCCTCAAACTCGCCCGCCAAAAAATGCTCGACGAAAACTGGGCCACTCCCGGCGAACTCGAACGCATGGAAGCCGATGCCGCCGAAGCCGTCCAGCAAGCCGTCGCCACCGCCCAACGCGACCCCGTGCCCGACCCCGCGCTGGAGACCTGGCAACCCCTCTCCTCCCGTTGGCTCATGGAAACAGACCATCCAACCACCTAAGAGTCAGGACATAACACCCCAGCGCCGCATCGGCCCCTCACCGGACCCCACCCGCACCGCTCCTGAACCCTGAAACCTGAACCCTTCTCCCTTTTCCTCCCTTGAGCCTCACCTACCTCGAAGCCATCCGCGAGGCCCAAACCCGCGCCCTCACCGAAAATCCCGACGTCTTCATCTACGGTCAGGACATCGCCCATTTCGGCGGCGCCTTCAAAGCCACGAAAAACCTCTCCCGCGACTTCCCCGGCCGCGTGCTGGACAGCCCGATCAGTGAGGACGCCATGATGGGATTCGCCATCGGAGCCGCCATCGAGGGCATGCGCCCCATCGTCGAGATGCAGTTCGCCGATTTTTCCAGCATCGCCTTCAACCAAATCATCAACCAGGCCGCCACCCACTTCTGGCGCACCGGCATCCCCTGCCCCCTCGTCGTCCGCCTCCCCAGCGGCGGCACCGCCGGCAGCGGCCCTTTCCATAGCCAAAGCATGGAAAGCCTCTATGCCCACTATCCCGGCATCATCGTCCTGACCCCCGCCACCGTCGGGGACGCCTATTGGATGTTGCTGGAAGCCATCGCCCTGAACGATCCGGTCATTTTCTGCGAGCATAAATTCCTTTACTATCATCTTAAGGCCGACGCCCTGCCCCCGGCCGAGGAGCATCTGCCTATCGGAAAGGCGCGCATCATCCGGAACGGCAAACACGCCAGCGTGGTCACCTACAGCGCCATGGTCCACGAGTCCCTCCGCGCCGCCGACGAACTCGCCAAACTCGGCTACGAAATCGAAGTCGTGGACCTCCGCAGCATCAAGCCCCTCGACACCGACACCGTCCTCGCCTCCGTCGCCCGCACCGGCCGGCTCCTCGTCGTCGGCGAAGCCTTCCCCTACGGCGGCGTCACCGCCGAAGTCATCGCCCGCGTCACCGCCGAAGGCTTCCACCTTCTGGATGCCCCCCCCAAGCGCCTCAACGCCCGGGACACCCCCATCCCCTACCACCCCAATCTCTGGGCCGCCCACCGCCCCACCGCCGCCAGCATCACGGATGCCCTGCGGGAATTGCTTGGGTTTTAGATCGAAGGCAGAGCCTCCCACCTTGGCAAAACCTTCGGATATTGACCGATCAGTGAGTGGAAATCATATCATCGCCCACTGAGAAGAAGCATGCGGGCCTAAAAACAGCATTTTGAAATTCGCATTTTGATGGCAATGGTCTCCATGAAAGAAATCATCTTTGAAATCACGGAGGACGAAGTTGACGGCGGGTTTGTCGCGCGGGCACTGGGGCACTCCATTGTCACCCAGGCGGAAACTTGGAGCGAGCTTCGGAACAACGTTCGGGAAGCCGTGCGGTGCCATTTTGACGAGGGCACCGCTCCCGCCGTGATCCGCCTCCACCGCGTGATGGATGAAATTTTGGCTTTGGTATGAAATTACCCCGCGACGTATCCGCCGCCGATCTGGAAAAAGCGCTTAATCGGAATTTTGGTTATCATTTTTCACGTCAGGTGGGGTCACACCGTAGATTGACCAGCATAAAGACAGGCACCCAGCATCATCTCACCGTTCCCGCCCACGATCCTTTGAAGTCGGGCACCCTCCGCGCGATTTTAGGGGAAGTCGCTGAATACCATGGTCTCAGCATTACGGAAGTTTTGACAACGCTAAGTCTCTGACGGCAAATCCACCGGGCCGCCCAACGCCCCACCGCCGCCAGTATCAATCGAAGCGCAGGATTCGCGGCACTCTCATGTAAATTTCAGTTTTTCCAAAGGCACTGACCATTCCGTTGCTACTGCGGTGGCGATTTTTCCGAGGGTTCGGGCGGGGAGGGTGTCAAAGTTGCGTGGCAAACTGTGCTCGTCATGAGCCCGAGTCGAAACACCGCCGGACTTTACTGCGTCGAGTGCGGCGCGCTCACCCTTGCCCCTTCCACCCGATCACACCGGAAAACGTTGGGTTTGGACAGTGGAACTCCTTCGGTCCATCCAAGTGATAGCAAAAAGCGGTCCGTGCATAACAATGGAAGCGCAGACTTCACAGCACTCTCAGGATTGGGCCGTTGCGGCACAACAGGCGACCTCATGAGGGGCACAGGAACACGCGGCCAAGGGGCCGGGCCCACCATTTGTTATAGCGGCGTTTTGGCGTCGCACCGTGGCTCAAGGAACAAACGTTGGTGTCCTCCCATTC
>JAQGPD010000068.1 GCA_028293305.1 Verrucomicrobiales bacterium
CGTCACTTTTCTCCACACCGCCGACTGGCAATTGGGCAAGCCGTTCGCGGGCATCGCGGACCCGCAAAAACGCGCCCTCGTCCAACAGGAACGCCTCGCCGTCCTCGACCGCATCGCGGAATCCGCCGCCCGGGGCGGGGTGGCTTTTGTGTTGGTCGCCGGCGATTTATTCGATTCCCCCAGCGCCACCAAGGCCACCGTCGCCGCAGCATGCAGCGCGATCGGCCGCATGAAAGTGCCAGTGCTCGCCATACCCGGGAACCATGATCACGGCGGTCCCGGCAGCCTGTGGGAACAGGAATTTTTCCAACGCGAACGCGCCGCGCTGGCTCCGAATTTCCGCATCCTGACAAGTGCGGGGCCGGTGGAGCTGGAGGATGCCATCATCCTGCCCTGTCCCTTGCTCCGCCGCGCGGAATCGGTGGATCCGACCGCCTGGCTCCGCGACCCGGCGGCCCTGCAAGGTTGCCATCCTGACAAACCCCGGATTTTGTTGGCGCATGGAAGCGTCCAGGGATTCGGCGCGGGCGGCGGCGATGGCGATGACGAGGAAATCCAGTTGGGAAGCAATCGGCTGGACCTGACCCGACTGCCGGAGGGCACGGCGGACTATCATGCTTTGGGCGACTGGCACGGGACCAAACAAATCGATGCCCTGACATGGTATGCCGGCACGCCGGAGCCGGATCGTTTTTCCAAAGGGGAGGCCAACGAACCCGGACACATCCTGCGCGTCACCGCCGCGCGCGGGCAGGCACCGCGGGTGGAACGCGAGGTCACCGCCAGGCTGGGATGGCATCGCGTGGCGTGGAATTTTTCCGGCGACGAATCCCTGGAAGCCCTGGAGAATGTCCTGACGGAAAAGTTGGGGTCAAGGGCCGGCCGGGACTTGTTGCGGCTGGAGCTGGACGGCTCGCTGGGCATTGCCGCCTGCGGGGTGTTGGATAAAATGCTGGAGTCCTGGGAGGCCCGGCTGTTGCGGGTGAAATTGAGTGATCACACCACCACGGCGCCATCGGCGGCGGAGCTGGATGCCCTGACAGGACGCCTGGAGGATCCTCTCATCTCACGCGTCGCCGCGCGGCTGGTGTCGCGGGCGGCGGGCGACGGTGAGGACGCCCATGCGGCGCGCCTGGCCCTGCGGACTTTGCATGCCCTGACGGAACTTTCATAACATATTATTTTAAATGCGTCTGCAGTCAGCCATCGTCCGCAGTTACCGGCTTCACCGCGAGGCCCGGTTGGATTTTGATTCGTCCATCACCCTGGTGGGAGGACCCAACGAGGCGGGGAAAAGCACCTTCGTCGAAGCCGTGCACCGCGCGCTTTTTTTAAAAGCCAAAGGCAACACGGCGGATCATCGGGCGATGAAATCCAGCCATCATCCCGGTGCCCCGGAAGTGGAGCTGGCCTTCGAGAGCGGCGGTGTTTCCTGGCTGTTGAAAAAACGATTCGGTTCCAGCGGCGACACCAGTCTGGCGGCGGGCGGGCGCGGCACCCTGACAGGTGAGGCGGCCGAGACCGAGCTGGCGCGCGTGTTGGGCGTGGAGGCCGGCGTTTCCGGAAAGGCGGCGCTCGGCCAGTGGTCGCATCTGTGGGTTTGGCAGGGTCAGAGCGGTGAGGATCCGACGCCGCATGCGACCAGTCAGAAGGAGGGATTGCTCCACCGCCTGCAAACTCTGGGCGGGGCGGCGGCCATGCAATCCACGCGCGATAGCCGCGTGGCGGCGGCGGTGGCGGCGTCCTGCGGCGAGTTCTTCAGCGCCACCGGCAAATTGAAAGCCGGCACTCCGCCCGCCTTGGCCGAGACGGCTTTGGCGGAATGTCTGGTGGCGGAGGAGGCAGCCAAAAAACGTGCGGACGAACTCCAGGAAAGCGCCCGCATTTTCAGTCAGGCGGAGGAGGATCTGACGCGGCTGGCACTGGAGCTGACGTCCCTGACGGAGCAGCGCCAGACGGCGGAGGAGCGGGCGAAAAAAATCGTGACCCTCAGCGGTCAGGAAGCCGAAGCCTCACGCTGCGCCGCGGCCGCGACGGCGAAAGTGACGGAGCTTGAGGACCGCGAAACCAAGTGGCGCGAGCTGCGGGAAAAGTTGTCAGGACTGGAAAACGAACTCGCTCCCCTTGATGCCCTGACCCGGGATTTTGTGGCCAGGGCCGAGTCCGCGAAACTCAAGGCGGAGGAGGCGGGACGCGACTTTGAAGCGGCGGGAGAAGCGGCGGCGGCGGCGCGGCGTTTGCTGGATTTTGCCCGTGCGGCCGTGCAGGAGGCGGAATCGGCAGGGCGTCTGAAGCCCGTGTTGGACCGCGCCCGGCAGGTGGAGGAGGCCCAGGCGGGAGTCCGTGAATTGCGTCGCGGACTGGCCGAGCTGCCGGCGGTGGATGGCGCGATTTTGTCAGGATTGCAGAAGCTGGATTCCGCCCGGCATGGTGCGGAGTCCGCCTTGGAGGCGATGGCGGCGGAGATTGAAGTGCTCCGCGCCGGGGGAGCGCTTACTTTGTCAGGAGAGGAAATCCGGGCCGGGGAGTCCCGGATCCTGACTGATTCCGCGGAGTTGATATTTGGCGGGGAATTGAAGATCCGGATCCGGCCGGGCGGGGGGGCCGGACTGACCGAAGCCCGGGAGCGGCATCGGCTGGCGGTGCGGCAACTGGCGGAGGCGTTGGCCAGGGCCGGCGTGGGAAATTTGGAGGCGGCGGCGGCCTGTGCGGCGCGTCGGACCGAGCTGGATGCGAGGCTGCGGGCTTTGCAGGCGATTTTAAAAAGTCTGGATGCGGAGCGTTTGCCGTCGGATTTGGAGTCGGCCCGCGAGGCGGTGGCGACCTCCTCCGCGGAGGCGCGGCGCCGGGCGGTGGCGTGCGTGGAGGCCGGTCAGGTTTTGCCGGATTTTGCCAGGGCGATGGTTGAAAACGGCGGGGGGGATCCTTCCGCCGGGCGGGTGGAGAATTTGGATCAGGCACGGGAATTTTTGTCAGGCTGCGTGCAGGCGATGACCACGGCGGAGGCGGCGGTGGGGCACTCCAAAAAGCTGCGGGACGCCGCTTTGTCAGGATCCGCCGCGGCCGGGGAGGCTTTGTCGAAGCATCGCGCGAGTTTGTTGGAGCGGCAAAACAAGCTGACCGGATTGACCGCGCAGTCTGAGTATTTCCTGACAACGTTCGGGTCCGGGGAAGTCCGCGCGGAGCAGCTCCGAGCGGCCGGCTTGGAAAAGGCAACTTGTCAGACGGCGTGGGCGGCGTTGCGCGGGGCATTGGATGAATTGCAGCCGGAACAGACAGCGCGGACGGTCGAGCGACTCAAAAAAAGTCATGAGGCCCTGACAAACCAGCGGAACCGGACCGAGCTGGAGCACGCCATGGCGGCGAAGGATTTGAAGTCGGACGGGCAGGAGGACCCGGTGGCGGCGCTGGGCGTGGCCATGGCGCGGACGGCATCGGCGCGCGAGGCGGCGCTGCGTTGGCAACGGCAGGCGGCGGCGCGGCGCTTGCTGCACGATGCCTTCGCGGCGGAGCAACAGGCTTTGGCGGATCGGTTCACCAAGCCCCTCGCGGATGCGGTGTCCGGTTATTTGGAATGTGTTTTCGGCCATGGAACGCGGGCCGTGGTGTCGCTGGAGGACAACGAATTCACGGGTTTGAAGTTGGATAGGCCCGGGCATCCGGCGGGGACGATTTCCTTCGATGCGCTGAGCGGTGGAACGCGGGAGCAGACGGCGGCGGCGGTGCGGCTGGCGATGGCGGAGGTGCTGGCTCCCGGACACGATGGCTGCCTGCCGGTGGTGTTCGACGACGCCTTCACGCACACGGATGCGGGCCGGCTCAAACAATTGCATGCGATGCTGGACTTGGCGGCGGGCCGGGGACTTCAAATCATCGTCCTAACCTGCGCCCCGGGAGATTACGCCGGCTTGGGCGTCGGGGCGGTTTCCTTGGCCAAAGCCAGCGCCGGCCCATCGGAAGGGTGAACATTCTGTTGACCAGGATTTTCCGGCCGGGGCTGGCTCTGGTGGACAGAATGTCCACCCTCCTTTCGGCGGATGCCTATTCCTCCGTGTCCTCGAGGCGGGGGGCGGCGGCCCATTTTGGCAGGGCGGAGCCGGCGATTAGGAGGCAGATTTCTCCCTTCGCGGGATGGGCGTGATAGTGGGCGGCGACCTCCGAGGCGGGGCCGCGGCGGTATTCCTCGAATTTTTTCGTCAGCTCCCGGGCCACGCAGATGAGGCGGTCCGGGGCGATCCGATTAAGAAGTGTCAGGGTGGTTTCCAGGCGGTGCGGGCTTTCGAAAAAGACGCTGGTTTCATCCGCATCCAGGGCGGCGGTCAGAACGCGTTCGCGCTGGCCGCTTTTCACCGGCAAAAATCCGCCGAAGTAAAAGGAATCGCCAGGAAATCCGCTTCCGATCAAAGCGGTCAGCACGGCGCTGGGTCCTGGCAAAACCTCGACCGGCAGTCCCGCCTGGCGGCAGGCGGCGACGAGGCGCTGGCCGGGATCCGAAACGCCGGGCATGCCGGCATCGGAAATGTAAGCGATGCT
>JAQGPD010000115.1 GCA_028293305.1 Verrucomicrobiales bacterium
AAATGCTGCTGCACCCCCACGCTCCATGACCCGCCCCCGATTCCGTCCCGCCGCCCACTTGTTATTGGCACTGCTGTCCGGCGCCGCCGCCGTCGTCCCCGCCGCCGCGCGGGCCCAGTCGCCACCCACCTGGGAAACGGTCAGGACCCTCGCCAGGGAACGCGCCGCGAAGCCCTACCTGGAACGTCCGGGCAGCCTGGACCCCTTCTGGACTAACCTGAAATACGCCGACCACCGCAAAATCAATTTCCGCCGAGACCGCAGCCTTTGGAGTGGCGACAACCGTGGCTTCCAGCTCGAGTTCTTCCACCCCGGCTGGGTCTTTCCAAAAACCGTCGCCTTCCACGAGGTCGCGCCGGACACGACCCGGCTTCTGGAATGGAATCCGGACTTTTTCGACTACCGCGACCTGACCGTTCCGGAAGGCACTCCGAAGCCGGACGGTTTTGCCGGCTTCCGCGTGTTGTCGCCACTGAACCGGCCTGGGGAATTGGATGAACTGGCCGTCTTTCTCGGCGCGTCCTACTTCCGCGCCGTGGCCCCGGGCCTGGGGTTTGGCACGTCCGCGCGCGGCCTGGCGCTCAACCCCATGCGTCCCCAGGGCGAGGAGTTCCCGGACTTCGTGGAATGGTGGATCGAGCGCCCGGAACCCGGCGCCCGCGAGATCCGCGTCTGGGCGCTGCTGGACAGCCCCAGCGTGTCGGGAGCCTATCAATTCCGCATCCAGCCCGGACGCGGCACGGTCATGGAGGTGGAGCTGGAACTCACGTTCCGCAACGACGTGGAGTTGATAGGAATCTCCCCGTTTTCCAGCATGATGTGGTATAGCGAGTTCACGCAGCCCAAGCCGCAGGACTACCGCCCGGAGGTGCATGACAGCGACGGATTGCTCATCCACTTCTCG
The DNA here is from genome assembly GCA_028293305.1 of Verrucomicrobiales bacterium. Classification (GTDB taxonomy): domain Bacteria; phylum Verrucomicrobiota; class Verrucomicrobiia; order Verrucomicrobiales; family V1-33; genus CAIZWU01. Next base: position 905 of record JAQGPD010000115.1, read on the forward strand.
GAATTGGAAGCCGCATGGCGCCCGCTGGACACGGGAAAATCCGTCAGGCACAGCGTGTTCGAGGCGGACAAATTTTTCGGATTCGGCCTCGCGCAGCGCGACCGCGACTTCCGGAACTACCAGGATTTGGAGTCGAATTTTCAAAACCGCCCCAGCGTGTGGGTGGAGCCCGTGGGCACCTGGCCGGAGGGCCGGATCAATTTGATAGAAACCCCCGGCACCGGTGACGGCAGCGATAACGTGGTCTGCTTCTGGGAGCCGAAGGAGCGGCCAAAACCCGGCGAGCCCCTGCGCCTTGCCTATCGCATCCAATGGATCCCGGAGATCAGCGTGGCCGGCCTGAGCAAGGTGGTGGGCAGCCGCCGCAGTCATCATGTTTTCCCCGCCGCGGAGAAACGTCAGGATGAGGAGACTTTTGTGGTGGACTTCACCGTGCCGGCGAATCCCGTGGACGACGACGCCGCGCCGGAACTGCATGTGGAGGTGGACACCAACGCCAAGCTGGTCGAAAAATCGCTCCTGAAAAACCCGGACACCGGCGGCTGGCGCGCCACGTTCACCGTGCAGATCGAGCCCGCAGCCCCGGCCTCGGAGCTGGCGTGCCGATTGCTGAAAGCCGGCCGCCCCATCAGCGAGCGCTGGACCGCGCAGTGGAAACGCTGACAGGTTGAAAACGCTGACAGGGTTTTAAGGCTGACAGGAACCGGGCATCCAGTTAGCGTAGTTTAAATAATGCCGTAGCCGCCAAGCCTCTGCAATATTAGGCCCGGAGGGCCGGAATCTTTATAGCCACCGACATGCGAAAAATGACCGAGCTCCGGAGGAGCGGCCTATTCTTTCCCGATGAAGCCAGATGTCGCTCCTCCGGAGCTAAAATTTAGCGGGTGACTATGGCTATAATGATTTAACCCCTCCGGGGTCGGACGCTGGCTGCGTCATTATTTAAAATGCTCCAGCGCCGCCGGTGCTGAGCCACGCTGGACCCGGTTGGAATCCGCCGCCGGAAAATCCGGAGCGCGCGCGGCTTTTTGCGGCGCGGCTTTTGTGGAGGAAAAACCCGTCGTCCATCCGCGTATGGTGTTCCTTTGATATGAATGCCGACCACCTCCTTGTTTCCGCCCGCCGGGTTTGCCTGACACTTTCCGCGGGGGCTCTGTTCGGCCTCGGCATCCTGCCAGGATCCGCCCGGGGCGCGGAGGTTTCGGATTGGCGGCATGGGGCGTTGAAGGACCTGAATGGCGACTTCAGCTTCACGCCTCCGGTTTCCAGGGAACTGTGGGCGGAGCGCTCCGCCGCGCTGCGGCAACAGGTCCAGGTGGCGATGGGGCTTTTGCCCTGGCCGGAAAAAACGCCCCTGAAGGCCGTGATTCATGGCCGTCGCGAAGCAGGAGATTTCACGATCGAGAAAGTTTATTTTGAGGCCCTGCCAGGTTTTTATGTGACGGGCAGTCTTTACCGTCCCGTGGGCCTGACCGGCAAACTTCCCGCCGTTTTGTCCCCCCACGGCCATTGGCCGGATGGCCGGTTCATGCGCGCGGCGGACGCGGAGGTGCAGCGCCAGCTGGCCAGCGGCGGGGAAAAAGACGAGGCCGCGGCCCGCAGTCCGCTCCAGGCGCGCTGCGTGAATCTTGCCAGGATGGGCTGCGTGGTTTTCCACTACGACATGATAGGCTATGCGGACAGCATCCAGCTTCCCGCCACCCTGGCGCACACTTACAAAGTCCGCCGCCCGGCGATGGAGGGCCCGGAGCGCTGGGGCTTTTTCAGCGCGCAGGCGGAGGGCCGGCTGCAAAGCATCATGGGGCTGCAAACCTGGAGCAGCATCCGCGCCCTCGACTTCCTGACCAGCCTGCCGGAGGTGGATCCTGCCAGGATCGGCGTCACCGGAGCCAGCGGCGGCGCGACGCAGACCTTCATCCTGACTGCTCTGGATCCCCGCCCGGCGGTGATGTTTCCGGCGGTGATGGTCTCCACGGGCATGCAGGGCGGGTGCACCTGTGAAAACGCCAGTCTGCTGCGCATCGGCACCGGGAATGTGGAACTGGCCGCGCTCTTCGCCCCCAAGCCCGCCTCCTTCACCGCCGCCGATGACTGGACGAAGGAGTTCCAAACCAAGGGATTTCCGGAACTTCAGGCCATGTATCGGCTGACCGGCGCGCCGGATCAGGTATCGCTGCTGAGCCGCACGGAATTTCCGCATAACTATAATCTGCACAGCCGCCTGGCCATGTATGGCTGGATGGCGGCGCATCTGAAAACCCCGCGCCCCGCGCCCGCCGTGGAACCGCCGATGGAAGTCCTGGCAAAAGCCGACCTGACCGTCTGGGACGCCACCCATCCCGCCCCGGCCGCCGGGGATCCCGAGTTTGAAAAATCCCTGCTGAAAACCTGGCAGGACGCCTCCGCCTCCGCCCTGGCCGCGGACCCCGCCTCCGCCGCCACGGGCTGGCAAGTCCTGGCCGGCCGCACCTGGACGGAGACCGCGAAGGGACCGTTCGATTGGAAACCGGATGCCAGCCGCAGCCGCGAAGGCGCGGTGCAGCGCATCCCCGGGGTGCTCTCCCACGGACCGAAGGCCGAGCAAACGGCCTGCACTTTTCTGTATCCTGACAACTGGTCCGGCAAGCTCTGGATCATGCTGACCAAGGCCGGAGCCCCCGCCGCGGGCGATGCGGCCGGGGCTGATCCGGCGGTGAAGGCCGCGCTCGAGGCTGGCACGGCGGTGGCGTTCCCCACTTTGTTCACGGACAGCGCCTCCGCCTCCGGACAGGTGCGGCGGGTCGCGGGGGACCGGGATTTTCTCGGCTACACGGATGGCTATAACACTCCGCCGCTGGCCCGCCGCGCGCAGGATCTGATGGCCATCCTGGCCTGGGTGCGGCAGCACGAACCCAAGGCGCGGGAAGTCAGGCTGAGCGTGGCCGCCGATGCCGCGCCGGAGGCTTTGCTGGCGCTTTCCCAGGTGCCGGCGGGAAGCCTGAACCAAGTGGAAATGGAGCCGGTGCCCTTCCGTTTCGCTTCGCTGACGGATGCCTTCGACGCGCGTCTCCTGCCAGGCGCGGTGAAATATGGCGACATTCCGGCCCTGATCGAACTGGCAAAATCCCGCCACACCCTGACAATCGTTGCGAAACCCTGACAATCATCGCGGAGCCCTGACCATCGCCGCGAAACCCTGACCATCGCCGCGAAGCCCTGACAAAATCAGACTGGCAAACGTGGGACGAGCACGGATCTCAAGCCGGTGCGGGATTTTATCCCCGGCATTCCGGCTGCCGGTCCGGGACGCCCTGTTCCTGACACCAAAATCGGCCTCTTCATGAAATACCTTTCATCCTGAGTCGGTTAAACGGCTTTCACTGGCGGTGGCGGGGCATTCCGTGCAGGCACAACGCATGCCCATGCCCTCACGATTGAAAAGTTTCGGAGCCGCCCGCTGTTTGCTGGTGGTTTGGGGACTGTTTTGCCTGGGCTGGGTGATCGCCGGCAAAAAACCCTGGCTGACGCGCGCTTTTGAAAACAGCGGAGTCAAGCAGGTGCCGGTGCGTGAATATGCCGCGGCGGGCCTCTGGATCGGCCTGGCCATTTCCGGCGTGGTGGCGGTGGTTTTGTTATTGCTGCACCGCTGGTGGGGCCGCGCGGAGGCGGCTCCGGTGCTGCGGCCCGTGCCGGGCGACGCGGGCGGAACGCTGGCAACGCGTTGGTTTTATCTGGCCATGGGCGTGATCCTGACCTTCGCGGTCTGGCAGCGCTGGCCGGCGATGTCGCTGTCGTTCTGGGGGGACGAGGGCTGGATGTTCTGCGATTTTGTCCACGGAAAATGGCAGCCTACTATCAAAGGAGGATCGCCCCAGGACTATCTGCGCTTCAACACCGTGGATTGGGATCAGGCTTTTTTCGGGGATCAAAGCGGGAACAATCACTGGCTGGCGACCCTGCTGCAGCGCGGCGTTTTGAAGGTCTGGCAATGGGCGGGCGGGCATCCGGTGTGGTCGTTCCGCGAGAGCGTGGTGCGCCTGGTGTCGCTGGCCGGCGGGGTGGGATCGCTGATGGCGCTGGGGGGCTGGCTGCGTTGGACGGGGCGTCCGGTGGGGGCGCTGGTGGCGGTGGCTTTCATGGCGCTGCATCCCTGGCACGTCAGGTTCAGCGTGGAGGCGCGCGGCTATTCGCTGATGCTGCTGTTTTTCATCCTGACGTTCTGGGCCATGGGCAAGGCGCTGCGGGATGGACGGAAGCGCGATTGGTTATGGTTCGGGCTGGCGCAGTTTTTCATGATGTATTCGTGGAAAGGCGGGGTCTATGGCCTGGTGTTCGCGAATGCCGTCCTCGCGGTCAGGCTGATGTGGGGACCCATGCAAAATCCCGCGTTGCGCCGCGTCGCCGTGGCCCGCTGGATGGCGGCGTGCCTGCTCGGCGGGATGTTTTTCATTCCCCTGGCCATGCCCAGCCAGCTGCAAATGCGCAAGTCCATCGAGGAAGTGCGGCGCCGCGCCAAGCCGATGGAAACCGAGTGGCGGCTGAACACTTTGGGCGAGTCCCTGACCGGAATTCCCTGGGTGCAGCAGGAAGCGGCGAATCCCCGGGAAATCTCGCTGGAGCGGCTGGCCTCACAACAAAAATGGACCTGGCCCGCCGTTGCCGGCGTGGTGCTGTTGTTGCTCCTGGGCTGGTGGCGGCTGTGGCGGCAGGACCGGTTTTTGGCGTCGGTCAGTGCCGCCGTTTTGGTCAGCGGCGTGGTCGCGGCGGTGCATTTCAAATACGGCCTGCGGGTGGAATTGTTGACCTGGTATCTCCTTTATAACCTGCCCATCCTGGCCCTGCTGTTCTCGTCCGCCATCACCCCGCGCCCGGAATCCGTCCCCGCCTGGCTGCCCGGCCGCAAGTCCACCGGCCGGTCGATCGCATGGGGCCTCACCGGCGCCTTGGCGCTCAGTGCCTTCGCCGCTCTGGGCGCTCCCATGATCCAGGATTTCCAACGCCACCCGCGCGAGAATCTGAAGCGGGCTTGGAAAATGACCCGCGCCGTCCACGAAAAACGCGGCTTCCGCGAGCCCAGCAAAATCTACACCGGCTGGCTCTGGCGGCACACCTTCGCCTACGAACCGCGCGGCGACATGTATGTCCGCACCGCCGAAACCCTCCACGCCAAAATGGAACTCGCCCGCAAAAACGACGGCGAATTCTACATGATCGTCGGCATCCGCGACCTCTGCGACCTGATCTGCGCCGACGTTATGAAGGAGTTGAAGGACCCTGCCAAATTCGACCACCTCGGCACCCTGTGGGGCGTGGAAACGCTGAACACGCTGGATGTTTACCGGATGCGGAAAAACTAACCTGAGCCCTTTCAATTTTGGCGTGGCCAGCGTCCGGCCACCGCTGGGGCAGAATCTTTATAGCGTCAGTGAGAAGTTAAGTTCAAGCTCCGGAGGGGCGACATCCGCCTTCAACGGAATGGAATATGCCGCTCCTCTGGAGCTGTTTATTTTTGCGTTGTCGGTGGCTATAAAGATACCGGCCCGCGGGGCCTGATGCTCCCAAAGCGCAGCGACCCTATTATTCAAAAGTTTCAGCAACCCTAACACGGGATGTGGTCCGGCAAATATCCCGGAACGATTTCAGCCTTGGGGTGGCGGTTGACCGCTGGGACACCGCCGGATTCCAGTTCCAGGTTTTATCCATCCTGACGGGGTGGCTGCAAGGTTTCGAAGACCGGCACAACCAGCGCTTTTTATTTTTCACTGGGAGCATCGCGATTTGAATATGCTGCACGTTCCCCGCTGGCATCCCTGCCGGGATGCGGAGTCGGTGAAAAACCGGAACGGTGGTGTCGCTGGCGCTCAACCACCGCCTAATGGCTGGAATCCCTCCGGGATCAAATTGCCCAAAATCACTTCCTGAAAGACGCAGTCACCGGCGTCTCCTTGGGCGGGGCGATAGGCAGGTGATTTTTGCTCGAAGCAAAAGCCCGGCGACGGGCGGACAGGATGTCCGCCCTCCTTTGATCTGGCATCCAAAGGAGGGCGGTATTTTTGGGGAAGGGTTACTCGGGTTTTTTGGGTTTGGCGGGGGTGGCTTCCTGTTTGACGCCGAGGTTCAGTTTCACGACTTCATTGCGGGTTTTGACGACGTGGTAGGATCCACCGATTTTGCGGCCGACTTTGACATCCTTCAAAACTGCGGATTTGTCGCCGTCCACGACGAGGGTGGCCTCGGTGATGTTGAAAACTTTGGTCCCGAGGGTGACGGTTTTGGCTTCGGCGTCCATAGCGGTGACCACTCCGTGGAAAGGAATGTTTTTGACCGCGGAGGCGGGTTTGGGCGTTTTTGGCGTTTTCGCGGCCGGTTTGGATTTGTCCGCCTTCGGAGCTTTCTCGGCCTTCGGGGTTTTTTCGGCCTTCGGAGTTTTCGGGGTTTTGGCCGGGGTGGTTTCCTCTTTGGTTTCAGTGGCCTCGGCTTTTTTGGATTCTGCCTGCAAGTAAGGAAGAACGGTCAGGGGAAGGGCGAACTGCATGAGGAGCATCGCGGGAAGGGACGTGCGGAGGCTGAAGGATTTTTTCATGAGGTGGCTAGTTCAGGTTTTCGGGGACGGTTGGGATTCGAAAAGTTCCCAGCCTTCCCCGACTCTGACACCTTCCCGCCAAAAGAAAAGGATGTTATTGTAAATTTGAACATTATTGATTCCTGGCGGCTGCCGACGAGGGATTTCCAGGACGGCGGGCCGAAGTTCTGGAAGAAGGAAAGCGATTCCGTTCTGCCCTCCCGGATCAGCGTTTCATCAGGAAATACTCGATGCTGTCCACGAGGGCGCGCCAGGAGGCGTCGATGATGTTGCCGGAGACGCCGACCGTGGACCACTCGCGGGTGCCGTCCGTGCTGTCGATGAGCACCCGGGTGCGGGCGGCGGTGCCGCTGTGGCCGTCGATGATACGGACTTTATAATCAGTGAGTTGGACCTGGGCGATTTCCGGGTGGCGGGCCATGAGCGCTTTGCGGAGCGCGCCGTCGAGGGCGTTCACCGGGCCATCGCCTTCCGCCACGGTGAGGATGGTTTCCCCGCCGAGGTGCAGTTTGACGGTGGCCAGGCAGTTATCGTAGTCGCGCAGGGTGTCCCGGCGGAAGACGCATTCGAATTCCACATGATCGAAAATCGGGGTGGTTTGCCCCAGCGTGCGACGGATCAGGAGTTCGAATGAGGCATCGGCGGCCTCGAATTCGTAGCCTTCTTTTTCGAGGGTTTTGAGCTTTTCCAGGAGGTCGCGCACCACGGGGCCGCCTTTCTCGATGGAAAGCCCCATGGCCTCCGCTTTCATCAGGATATTGCTTTGTCCCGACATGTCGCTGAGGACGATAACCTGCTGATTTCCAACCAGTGCCGGGCTGACGTGCTCGTAGGTGCGGGCGAGTTTTTGGACGGCGTGGACGTGCAGGCCGCCTTTGTGGGTGAAGGCCGCGCGGCCGACGTAGGGGGCGCGGAGGTCGGGGGTGACGTTCGCCAGTTCGTCGATGAAATGCGAGATTTCGCTGAGGCGGGTGAGGTCCGGGACCACCTCGATGCCCATTTTGAGCTGGAGATTCGGGATGATGGTCGTGAGATTGCAGTTCCCCACGCGTTCACCGTAGCCATTGATAGTGCCTTGAACCTGAACGGCTCCCGCACGGATGGCGGCCAGGGCATTAGCGACTCCGGTGCCGCCGTCATTGTGGGTGTGGATGCCGACGCCGCAGCCGAGGTGGGCGACGGCGGCGGCGGTGACTTCGGCGATGAATTCCGGAAGCGCGCCGCCATTGGTCTCGCACAAAACGATCAAATCCGCCCCGGCATCGCGCGCGGTTTTGATCGTGGCCAGCGAGTAGTCGGGGTCTTCCCGGTAGCTGTCGAAAAAGTGCTCGGCATCATAAAACACCTCGCGGCCGTGCGATTTCAAAAAGCGCACGGTATCGGCGATCATGGCCAGGTTTTCCTCCAGGCTCACGCGGAAAACCTCGGTCACGTGAAGCGGCCAGGTTTTTCCGACGATGGTGATGACGGGAGTGTTGGCATCCAGAAGCAGTTGAACCTGAGCGTCTTCCTCCACCTTGCTGTTCCCGCGGCGGGTCATGCCGAAGGCGCAGAGCTTGGCGTGTTTCCAGGAACGCTTGGCGGCTTCCGCGAAAAATTCCACGTCCCGCGGATTCGATCCCGGCCAGCCGCCCTCGATGTAATCGATCCCGAAGCCATCGAGCTTTTCGGCCACGCGGAGTTTGTCAGCGACGGTGAAACTGATGCCGGTGCCCTGCGTGCCGTCGCGGAGGGTGGTGTCGTAAAGGGAGACTGCTTTCATTTTTCGGGGCGTCATCAGGACAGGAAAGCGGAGCATTTGCAATCGCAGTTCGGAGGACGGCGGACCGAGGGCAAAAGTCGTCGGTCGGGGGCCGCGGTGGGGATTTTTGAAAGGAGCGCGGATGGCGGTGCGTGAATCCGATGCCTTCCGGCGTGGAATCCGCTGCGTGGGTCGCCGGAAATGCGGGTCGGTTTTCCGCTTCGTTTTATCTTTTCAAAGCTGATCTTCCCTCCCGCGCCGTTTGTATTACCGCTGACCTGGCTCCCAAGTTCCCTTCCCCAAACCTTTATGACGACCCCCGATTTTTCCCGCCGCCGGTTTCTCCGTGGATTGGGCACGATTTTGGCGCTGCCCGCGCTGGAGGCCACGGCGCCATTCGCGGCCAAGGCGGCCGGGCTTGCGGTCAAAAAAGGCGATGCGGCGGCGGCGCCATTGCGCATGGCCTTCGTTTACAGCCCCAACGGCAAAAACATGGACCACTGGACGCCTTCCAAGGACGGCTCCAGCTATGAACTCAGCCGCGCCCTGGCTCCGTTGAAGGAATTGCAGTCGGAATTCCAAGTCATCAGCGGCCTGAAACACGAAAAAGCCCGGGCGAACGGCGATGGCGGCGGTGACCATGCGCGGGCGAATGCGAGCTTCCTGACCGGCGTCCAAGCCCGGAAAACCGCCGGCGCGGACATCCGGAACGGCATTTCCATCGACCAGATCGCGGCCAATGATCTGGGGCAACTGACCCGGCTTCCCTCTCTGGAACTGAGCTGCGACGAGGCCCGCCGCGCGGGAAATTGCGACAGCGGCTACTCCTGTTCCTATCAATTCAACCTCGCTTGGAAAAGCGAGACCACCCCGCTGGCCCCGGAGCGCGATCCCAAGCTCGCCTTCGAGCGGCTGTTCGGCGGCGGCGGCGGCACGGAGGAGGATGCGGCGCGGGCGAAACGTGAATTTTATAACAAGAGCGTCCTGGATTTCGTGATGGAGGACGCGAAGTCCCTGCAGAAACACCTGGGCTACACCGATAAACAAAAACTGGACGAATACCTGACCTCCGTCCGCGACATCGAGCGCCGGCTGAGCAATGCCGACAAGTTCTCCCAGGCGATGCCGGATTATAAAAAACCGACCGGCATCCCGCAAAGTTATCAGGAGCACATCCGCCTCATGTTCGACCTCCAGGTGCTCGCCTTCCAGACGGATTCCACCCGCATTTCCACCTTCCTGCTCGCCCACGATGGATCGAACCGCAGCTTCCCGGAAATCGGGGTGCCGGACGCGCACCACGGCATTTCCCACCACCAGCGCGATGCGGAAAAGCTGGAGAAAATCGCGAAAATCGACGAGTTTTATTCGGAGCAATTCGCCTATTTCCTGAAGCGCCTGCGCGACATCAAGGAAGGCGGCGGCAGCCTGCTGGACAACTGCATGATCGTCTTCGGCAGCGGCATCAGCGATCCCGACCGTCACAGCCACGATGACCTGCCCGTGATCCTGGCGGGCGGCGGCGGCGGCACCCTGAAAAAAGGCCGTCACCTGCGTCTGCGCGAGGACACGCCGATGTGCAATCTCTACCTCTCCATGGCCGAACGCATGGGGGTGAAAGTGCCTTCCTTCGGCGACAGCACCGGCAGTCTGGACGCCATCGGCTAACATGTCCCCGGGGTCGCCGGCCCTCCCCGGCCCGGCCGCCAAACCGCCACCCCGCGTTAGGCCCGGGAACTTTTTCCCGTCGAAAAAACGCTCCTGCCTCCCAGCTCCAAAACCGCCAACATTTTTCATGGCTCCCGCCTCCCCCCCGATCATCCGCCTGGATGCCCTGACCAAAACCTACGACAGCGGCGGCACGCAGGTCCGCGCCGTGCGGGATCTGACGCTGGACATCCAGGCCGGGGAATTCGTGGCCATCATGGGCTCCAGCGGGTCCGGGAAAAGCACCCTGATGAACATCATCGGCTGCCTCGACCGGCCGACCTCCGGAAAGTATTTTCTGGATGGCCTGGACGTCTCCGGCTTGAACCGCAACCAGTTGGCGGATGTGAGGAATCGGAAAATCGGTTTCGTTTTTCAGGGATTCAACCTCCTGAGCCGCACCACCGCCCTGGAGAATGTGGAGCTGCCCATGCTCTATCATCACGGCGGCCTGACCCCGAAGGAACAGCATGAAAAAGCCCGCCGCGTGCTGGATCTCGTGGGCCTCGGCGCGCGCTGGGACCACCTGCCCAACCAACTTTCCGGCGGACAACAACAACGCGTCGCCATCGCCCGCGCCTTGGTGAACGACCCCGTTTTACTCCTCGCGGACGAGCCCACCGGCAACCTCGACAGCCGCACCAGCATTGAGATCATGGGCGTTTTTCAAAAGCTGAATGAGGAGGGCATCACGATCGTTATGGTGACCCACGAGCCTGACATCGCCGCCTTCACGCGCCGGAACATCCTCATGCGCGACGGCCAGGTGCGCGAGGACTTCCCCGTCAAAATCCGAAGCAACGCCGTGGAGGAAATCGAGCGCCTCAACGGTGCCGACTACGTAATCAAAGCCAGCTAAAAAGCGCCGCGCTCAAACCCCGCCAGCGTCACGTCAGGGCGGCCCGGCCGTCAGCGGAGACGGGGTGAGCATTAGGCGGCAGATGGTTTATTCCTCTTGTTAGAGCATTTTAAATAATGACGTAGCCAGCGTCCGACCCTGGAGGGGTTAAATCTTTATAGCCATAGTCACCCGATCAATTTTAGCTCCGGAGGGGCGACATCCGGCTTCATCGGGAAAGAATATGCCGCTCCTCCGGAGCTCAATCATTTTTTGCTTGTCGGTGGCTATAAAGATTCCGGCCCTCCGGGCCTAATACTGCAGAGGCGTGGCGGCTATGGCATTATTTTAACTGCTCCAGTCGTATTGGTCGTATTCGTCCTATCGGTCCTATAGGTCCTATCCGTCCTATCGGTCCTATTTTGCCTACCCGCCCGCGTTTTTTAAAACCCGCGCAAAACACGGACCGGCCCCCATTTTCCGGACGTTGACCGCAGGGCCGCCGCCCCGGAAATGGGGTCGGGCGGGGGTTGGGCGGGGGTTAGGGATTTTCAATGTAGTCCACGCCCGGCTTTACAGTCCTGGGTGTGTGCTCCACGTTGCGGGTCCATGGCTTTTCCCGAATTCCCTTTTCCGCGCTCCCCCCGGCCGGCATCCGGTTCTGACCTTATGTCAGGCGGATTCACGGGAATGCCGCAGGATTTTCCCGGTCCCCGGGAGCGTGTGGGCGCAGGTCCCGGCTGGGCGGACCTTGCCGGACCGGTGCGGGTGGGTGACGGGGCCTTGGAAGGCGGGCCGGAAGCGGGACGGAATTTGGAGAGCGAGGATTCCCGCAGTCTCCGGACAGGGGATGTTTTTGATAAGCCGCCGGGAAACCGCGTATTGGGAGGGATGAACGGCAGTGAACAGGACCTGAAAACCGGTGGGGAACCCGACGGGCCGGAAAGCCGCGCGGCGCTGATTTTGCCGGAGGAACGGCCCGCGCTGTCCGAAGAGGCGGCCTTCAGTCTGCGGCAATTAAGCGCCGCCCTGATGCAACCCATTGAAAATGAAAGACCTGCCACCGGCGGGGCCGACGGTTGGGGCGCGGGGAAATCCGACGCTGCACTTCCGGACTCGACGGCTGTCCACGCCCCGGGAGCATCCTCCGGCGGCACATCTGGCGGCGGCGGAATGTCCCTGGCGGCCTTGGCGGATCAGCTGAGCGCCCGTTTCACCACGGTGGATCCGGGCGGAAAAGGACGGGGCGTTCCGGATTTGTTATCGGATTCCGGACCTGTGCCTGTGCCTGTGCCTGTGCCTGTGCCTGTGCCTGTGCCTGTGCCTGTGCCTGTGCCGCTGTCCGTAACCGCTCCAGGTGCGGCCAAGGTTCCAACTTTGGATGAGCCCGCGGAATCGGCCGCGGGTGCATTTGTCGAAGGCGCAGCCACCGCTTTTCCTACGGCATCCCCCACCGCGGCCCCCACCGAATCCGCCGCCCCGCCCCTGTCCACCCCGGCCGCCATCCGCGCGGCGGCGGGAGCCCTTTCGCAAGCCCCCGGCCGCGCTCCGGCGATCCGTCAGGGCGATGTCTTTTTCATGGGAGGCGCCGCGGCCGGAGCGGCCACCATTCCCGGCAAGCCGGGGGCCTACCAGCCTTCCGGACCATCGGAATCCGCAGGTGATCTTGGAGAAAAGGAAGCCATTTCCTCCCTCTTCGCAAAGCTGTCCCTGCCTTCCCAGCCCACCCAGCCGTCCCATGCGTCGCAGCTTCCCCAGCCCTCGCAGCCTCCGCAGCCGTCCCCTCAAGTAGCGAAGCCACAACCACCTCCGGCTTTCCTGAGAAAATTGGCGACGCGCCCCGCCCCGGTGTCCGGCGCGGAAGGCATCGCCAGAACCCTGCCGCCAACGGCCGTTCCGTCACTCCCGGAAACGGCGGCGAACCGGGAAGCGGAGGTGCAAGCGGAGGGGATTTCGGAAGTGCCTATTGATGTGGAATCCGGAGGCCTTTCCGAGCGCCCGGTTTTTCACGCCCCGTCGCTGGATCAGGCTTCGGATCACGATTCCATGGATCTCCTTGATCCGCCGGAACTTGACGCGGAGGACCATCCCCCGCATCCGCTGGCGGCCTTGAAATCGGTGCCACCGCCGCAGTTGCCGCTGCCGTCCACGCCCGGATTTTTGCGTCGCACCGGCGATGCCGATCCGGTTTGGGGCGCGTCGGCGGATGCGCCGGTCGGTCCGGGGTCGGAAATGGGGGCTGATTCTTTGGATCTGTTGGAGACCGTGCCCCACGGGAATTCGGCACGGACGGATGCCGGACCCTTGGCCGGCAGCGGGTTCGATCCCGCCACCCAAGCCGAGGAAGCGCCTTTCCTGACAGGTTTGGCGCCTTCGTCCGGGACGGTGGAATCGCGGGAAACCCTGGCACCCGGCGGCGGTTTGGGCCTGGTTCTGGGTGGCACCGGACTGGTGGTTCTGGGCATCTGGCTGGCTTGCCGGCTGCCGTTGATCTGGCTGGACCTGCAGGGGGCGGGCGACTGGGGCGCGAGGAAGGGAATGGCGGGACTTTTGTTGAATGGCGTGGCCGCCCTGGCCGCCCTGGGATTGGGCGTAGGCTCGTTATTTTCAAGGCGTTGGGCACCGCCACTGATTCACGCCGCGGGATGGCTGGCGGTTTTTTCCGCCGCCCTGCTGACCGGGATCGCGGGTTTTTCCCTGGGCTCCGAATCCGAAACCACCCTCACCGTTTTGGATGGATGGCTGCTGGCCGCCGGGCTTCTGGTGCCGCTGGCCTATCTGTTATACTACGAACGGGCGGACACTGCGGCGATTTGTCAGGCGGCGGATCCCTCGCCGTCCTGGACAGACCGGCTTTCCACGCCCGCGCTGATGGTATTCTGGTGCGGCCTGGCCCTGGCCGCCGGGGCCGGCTCCATGCTTTTGCTGCAACCCGCCTTCCCGCTTCCGCCCGGCCAATTGCTCACCGGACCCGCCGCGCAGGGCGTCTGGGCCGGCCTCGCCGCCGCCGGACTGCTCACGGCTATTTGCGCCGCCCGCCGCTCCCCGGCCGCGAATTGGATCCTGCTCGCCGCCGCGATCGCCCTCACCGTTTGCCTCGGCCACGCCGTTTTCAGCGGCGGAACGGGCTGGCATGATTTCAGCACCGCGCTGGGCCGCCCCGCCGAAGCCGCCCCCCCCCTCCCTCTCATCCCCTACGCTGCCGGCCTCGCCACCCTCCCCGTCCTCCTTGCTCTCGCCATGGCCAGGCGCGCCTTCGCTTCTCCCCCATCCCCCTGATGCCCTCCGACCCTATCCAATACTTCAACCGCTACACCGGCGAAATCGAATCCGAACAAATCTACGGCGAACGCTTCCTGCGCCTTGCCTATCAAACCCCGCCCGGCCGTCTCGCCGTGGCCTGGGCGATCAAACGCGCCTGGTTTTCCCGCTGGTATGGGCAACGCATGGACCGCTGGAAAAGCTCCGTGCGCGTGCGGCCGTTCATTGAAAAATACGGGCTGAATCCTGACGATTTCACCCAGCCTCTCGGTAAATACCACACCTTCAACGAGTTCTTCTATCGCAAACTGAAGCCGGAAGTCCGCCCCATCGACCCGGATCCCAAGTCGATCGTTTTCCCCGCGGACGGCCGGCACCTGGGCTTCGCCAAGGCCTCCGCCATCGAGTCCGTCTTCGTCAAAGGCCAGAAGTTCGACCTCCCCGCCCTGCTCGGCAATAAGGAACTGGCGGAGCGGTATGCCGACAGCCCCTTGATTCTCAGCAGATTGTGCCCGGTGGACTACCATCGCTTCCACTTCGTCACCGCCGGCACGCCCGTCTCCCCCAAGCTCATCAACGGCCCGCTTTACTCCGTCAGCCCCATCGCCCTGCGGCGGAATCTCAGCTACCTTTGGCAAAATAAACGCGTCATCACCGTCATCCGCACCGCGCACCTGGGAGAAGTCCTGCAACTTGAAATCGGCGCCACCAATGTCGGCAGCATCGTGCAGACGGCCATCCCCTATCAACCCGCCGCGAAGGGCGGCGAAAAAGGTTATTTCCGCTTCGGCGGGTCCAGCACCATCACCTTGTTCGAGCCCGGAAAAATCACCCTGGACGCCGATCTCCTCCAGCATACCTCCGAACAGCGCGAGCTGTATGCCCACATGGGCGACCACATGGGACGGGTGGTTTAGTTAGCGCCGGCGGGGGCGGACGGGGTCCGACGGGGTCTTCCTGGCGACTTATTTTGGACAAACCGGAACCTGCCCCGGGCTGCTCCAAGGTTGCCGGGGCGACTTCCAAAGTCGCGGTCCACAGCCCAGGACCGCGACTTTGGAAGTCGCCCCGGAGCATCGGCCGATCCAATAACCCCCGCAGCGGCATCCCAAAACGCATTCCACGCGTTGTCATGGGGAGCGAATCGTTTCACCCCCCCCGACCCCCCGAGCCCGCCCCTGCTTTTCGCGCCGCGCCCGCTTTCACGCCCCCCCCCGATCACGCATGAAAACCGGCATCCTCCGCCTACTACCCCTCCTGGCCGCCGCGCACCTGTGCGCCTGCGCCACGGCTCCGGACCGCCCCGCGGCCACAGCAGCCGTTTCCCCCAAACCCTCCCGCCCCATGGAACTGTCCACCCCCCTCCGCACCGTCCCGAAGGTCGATCTCCCCCGTTACATGGGCGACTGGCGCGTCATCGCCAATATCCCCTATTTCGCCGAACGCGGCAAAGTCGACACCATCGAGGGCTATCAACTTCTCCCCGACGGGGAAATCGATAATACCTTTACCTTCCGCAAAAAAGACTTCACCGCTCCGCAGAAGTCCTATCACTTCAAGGCGGAGGTCGTCAACAAACAGTCGAACGCCGAGTGGCGGGTGAAATTCCTCCCCTTCATCAAAGTCGCCTATCTGATCATCGACCTCGATCCCGACTATCAATGGACCGTCGTCGGCCATCCCTCACGGAAATACGGCTGGATCATGGCGCGGGAAAAAACCCTGCCGGACGCCACCTATCAATCCATCCTGACCCGGCTTGGCGAGCAGGGCTACGATCCCTCGAAATTTGTAAAAGTCCCCCAACTTCCGTCACAACTGAGCGGGCAATAAAAGAAAATTGCCCGTTGAAACCTGTTCAAAGACGGTGTTTTCGCCGATTGGCAAACCCCCGCAGGGCGATTATGTAATCCACTGGCCTGTTTTTTCAGGCCCCCCCTGCGCCCCACCCCAGCAACCTTCATGTCCCAAGACCGCACCTTCAGACGCCCCTCCCTGTTGCGCCGCGCCGCCCTGACCGCCCGGCAATGGTTCGACTCCGACCACTTCCCGGAAGGCCCCGAAGCCACGCGGGCCAAGCCGGACAATTTCGA
>JAQGPD010000063.1 GCA_028293305.1 Verrucomicrobiales bacterium
TTTTTGCCAGATTGGGAAAAGCCGCGCTCATCCAGGCCCCGGATTGACCATGCTGCGCGAAGTCCGGCGCGCTGCCCACCAGCGGAAAAGAGGACTGGCTGCCGGACATTCCCAACGGCTTTTTCCCGGCCATAACAGAAGCCGGAATCTGCTCGCCCTGACGCTTTTTCAGCTCCGGCTTGTAGTCGAAACTTTCCAAATGCGACATCCCGCCCGTCATGGTCAGGAAAATAATCCGCTTCGCCTTCGCTGGATAGTGGGGCAGTCCCGGCATGACGGCCTCCGCCTTTCCTGACAACAAATCCGCCAGCGCCAGAGCTCCCAGCCCGCCCGTCATCCGGCCCAGCCAGGCCCGGCGGGAAAGTCCATTCGGGGGAGTGAATCGATGGCAATGGCTCATGGCGGAAAAAAGTGGGTCGTTCGGCGGAAAGTCGGCGGATCAGGGCTTCATGGTGGTTTCCTGGAAGCCGAAAAGCAGTCGGATCATGCGGGTGGTGGCGGTCACCTCGGTGGCGTCCAGGGTGGCATCCACGGGCGCGTCGGCATTGGGGGCCAGCAGGATTCTGCATTCGTCGGGGGTGACGAGCGGACGCTCCTTGACCAGGAATTGAGTCAGGGTGGCGAGTTGTTTTTCATCCGGTGCCACGCTGGTCAGGAGGCGGAAGGCGTCTTTCACGCGGGCCTGGTCGTCGGCGGGGTATTGGCGGACCAGTTTTTCCGCCAGGACGCGGGCAGCCTCGATGAACTGCGGATCATTCATCAGCACCAGGGCCTGCAAAGGCGTGTTCGTTTTCTCGCGGCGAACCTTGCAGAACTCACGGGTCGGCGCGTCAAAAACGGTCAGGGTCGGGGGCGGCAGCGTGCGGCGCCAGAAGCTGTAAAGACTGCGCCGGTGCAGGTCGTCGCCCTTGCCCATCGCATAGGAATGCTGCGTCCCGGATTCCTCCCAAAGCCCCGCGGGCTGCCGGGAATACACACTCGGACCGCCGGTTTTCGATACCAGCAATCCGCTGACGGAAAGCGCCATGTCCCGCAGCGCTTCGCCGGAAAGTCGGGTCCGGGGACCGTGCGAAAGCAGCGCATTGTCAGGATCCCGTTCGCGCACCGCCGGATCCGCGGGCACGCCGGACTGGCGGTAGGCGGTGCTGAGGACAAGGCGGCGGCAGAGCGCCTTCACATCCCAGCCTTTTTCCACAAAATCGATCGCCAGCCAATCCAACAATTCCGGATGCGTGGGAGCCCGCCCCTGGGTGCCGAAATCCTCCGGCGTGGGGACCAGGCCGCGATTGAAAAGCACCTGCCAAAAACGGTTCACCGCCACGCGGCCGGTCAGCGGATGCCGCGGATCGGTCAGCCATTTCGCCAGGCCCAACCGGTTTTTCGGCAAGGCGGAATCGTAGGGCAGAATGGACGCCGGCACGCCGGGTTCGACGGCCTCTTTCGGTTGGTCGAATTGACCGCGCGCCAACACATGCCATGGCCGGCGCTCGCCGCTCCATTCCTTCATCACCATCAAATCCACCGCCTCGCCGCTGAGCTTGTTTTCCTTTTCCCGCGCCTTGCCCAACCGGGCTTGGAGCTCCTGGGTTTCGGGATCGATTTCCCGCAAAAACCAACCCAGCCAGTCGGTGGGTTTGGACGAGTCCACGCGCAGCGCGAGCTGCCGCACTTCCGGTGCAGTGAGTTCACAGTCAAAGAATTGGAACTCATCCACGCGGTCCGTGTAACAGGCGTCGTTCGTGCGCCCGCCCAGGAAAAACGCCAGGCTGCCCTCATCCTTCACCGTGTCGTCGCCCCAGTCCTCGCGATACACAATATCCCGGTAAAGCCCGTCGCGCACGACTTCGGATTCCATGCGTTCGCCATTCAAATAAATCGCCATGCCGCCGGTCCGGCTGGAACCGTCATAGGTCACCGCGAGGTGCGACCATTGATTGATGGGCACTTGGTTTTTGGCGCGGATGCGGATTTCATTTCCCGGCGAAAAATGGCAGAGCGCGAAGGACGGGCGGCCGTCCTGCAATATCAATTCCACCCCCCGGCTCGCGGCATCCGTCCCCGCGCGGGTGCGGTGCGCGACCACGGCCCGCGGCTGGATTTTGGTGGGATGAATCCACAGGGCATAACTGAATCGGTCCGTCCGGTGCAGCTCCGGCACGCCCATCATGTAGGCGGTATTGTCGTGATCCAGGGTAATGCTATGGCCCACGCGGCCCTCCATCACATCGGCATTGGTCCGGGTTTTTCCGGGGACCTTCGGCTGCCGGGAGTCCTCCAGCACTTTGGTTTTGCTGTCCTCGAACCGATACCATGAAAGCGGGGCGCGGGGCGAAAAGGTGTTCGCGGCGGCGGGTCCACCGGCCAGGACCTGGGTGACTTTGGGCCGGGTGTGGGCCGTCACCCAGGGCTCGCCGCGCGGGGGGCGGTTGTTTTGCAGCCAGTCTTTGAAGCGGGCTTCGGCGGCGGGACGGCCGTCGATCAGCTGTTTTTCCAGGGCAGCTATTTCCGCCTTGGCTTCGTTATGCTGTTTTTCCTGCTCGGGCGTGAAAAGCAGCACGGAAGGCGGCGGGGTGGCTCCGGTGTAGACACAGAAGAGGCCCATCTCGTCGATGTTATTGAAAAAAGCGCCCAGACTGTAGTATTCCTTGGTGCTGATGGGGTCGAATTTATGATCATGGCACCGGGCGCATTCCATGGTCATGCCCATGAACGCCAAGCCGTTGGTGCGCACGCGGTCGGCCACCTGCTCGATCCGGAATTCTTCGGGATTGCTCCCGGCTTCGTTCGATTGCTGCGGCAGGCGGTTGAAACAAGTTGCGATCATCTGATCGCGCGTCGGAGCGGGCAGCAAATCCCCGGCGGTCTGCCAGGTGATGAATTGGTCCCAGGACAGGTTATCATTGAAAGCCTTGATCACCCAGTCGCGATACGGCCAGGTCGTGCAATCCGCGTCCTCGTGCCGGCCATAAGTGTCGCCATAGCGCGCCGTGTCCAGCCAATCGCTGGCCATCCGCTCGCCGTAGGCCGGGGACCCCAGCAGGCGGTCGGCGACTTTTTCAAAGGCATCCGGCGATTTGTCCGCCAAAAACGCCTCCTGCTCCGGGAGGCTCGGCGGCAGTCCGGTCAGGTCAAACGTCACCCGCCGCAGCCAGACCTCACGGGGAGCTTCCGGCGCGAAACGCAGGCCTTCCTTCGCCAGACGATCCGCCAAAAACGCATCCACCTCATCCTTCACCCGCGCTTTGTCCGGCGAGTCCGCCGGCGGCACGGGCACCGCCCCCTTCACGGGCGGCTCGAAAGCCCAGTGCTTTGCATAGGGCGCGCCACCGGCGACCCAGCGGCGCAGCACCTCCATTTTCTCAGGAGTCATCGGCTTCTTAGAGTCCGGCGGAGGCATAAGCTCCTCAGGATCATGACTCAGCAGGCGCTTATAAAGCTCGCTGCCCTCCACATCCCCCGGTTTCAGGGACTTCGCGGTGATCGATGCATCGCGTTCATCCAGG
>JAQGPD010000126.1 GCA_028293305.1 Verrucomicrobiales bacterium
CAAAGTGTAGCGGGGAGTCGATCCCATGTGCACCCCGTGGTCCACAAAATTGGTGCCGGCGCCTTGGTATACCGGCACGCCATCGCGCGAAACCCGGTAGCCCACCGCTGGGATCCCCGCCGCTGCGAGCACCTGCGCGGTGGCGGCGGGATGCCAGGCCACCCCGACTTTTTCACGGCTGGGCACGAGGACGAGGAGATCGCTGACCACAAGGGTGAATGACTTCTCGAACGTTTCCCCCGCGGCATCGGTGACCTCCAGGATGAACCGGCCGACCGATCCCTCGTGATTGGATGAATTTGTCAGGATACCCTCCTCCGAAAGTTTCCAGCCTTCGCCGGGAAATTCCCCTGACACCATTTTCCATTGATAGGGCGGGGTGCCCCCTTCGGCCTGAAAGGTCCCCTGGTAAGCCTGTCCGGGAACCGCCGGGGGCAGCGCGGAAGGGGTGGTGATATCCAGACCGGCGGCGATTTTCAAGGTGAATGGCTTTGTTACTTTTTCATCCTGACTGTCAGTCACGGTGATAACGACCGGCATTTCCATGGCTTCCGTGGGAGCCGGGCCTTCCAAAAGTCCGGCCCGCGTGCCTCCGGCGTGCAAGGTCAGGCCCGCGGGGGGCGGGGGGGTGGCTGTCCATTGATAGGGCGGAACTCCACCCGAGGCAGCAAATTGAAATTCCACCGGCCCGTCAAATCCGAAGGTCGGCAGCGCGGTCGAATCCAGGGTCAGGGCACGGTCAGGCCGGATCACTATTTTTAATTCCGCACTGTCCGTGGCCTTGGCGGCATCTGTCACTTTCAGCTGCAGCCGGATGGTGACCGGCTGGGTCGAAAAACCTGTCAGGATGCCATCCGTGGGCGAAAGGGAAAAGCCGGCGGCGGCGATGTCCGTGCCCGCGCTCCATTGATAGGGCGGCGTGCCGCCGATGGCTTCGGCCTCGTGCCGGAAGGGTTCGTTCACTTTTCCCGGCAAGGGGTTTCCGGAAGCGATGGATAGCGGAATAACAGTTAGTGGCGGAACGCCGGAGCCGGATTCCGGGCCGGGGGAGTAGACAGGAAACCACACGCCGTTTTTCCGCACGACCCGGTTTATTCCGGTGCCGGCCTCGCCGTCGATCTTGGTTAGTCCAATGGGCAGCGCGTGGGGATCGAATGCTTTTTTGGATGGACTGCCTGCAGCGGAATCCAGTCCGGCAGGATTTACGGAAGGGGAATTGCTATCCGGATTTCCATCCCTTCCGCCGTCCTTGCCTCTCCCCTTGCCTGGACCGCCGCGCTCCGCGCCATCAGCTGCTCCGCTGCCGCCGAACCATTTTTCCCACCAGCGCGGGGCGCCGCCACTGTCGGCATCGACAGCGGTCAATATGCCCCACCCTCCGAGCCCGAGCCCCAGGGCCAGCAGGATCAGGATAATGGATTTGCGGGGGCCCCGGATTGTTTTCATGGCAGGACGACGGCACGCAGCCTTAAAAATCGACGTGGTGAAACCGTGGCCGAAACGACATCGCGGACGGTGACTTCCACAACAGGATCCACGGCATTTTCCACGATCGCCGGTGCGGCCGGAAGGACCGCCGCGAAAGGCGCGGCGCGGGCACTGCAGGCCAGTGCGGTCCACGGCCCCGCGGGGTCGGACGCTCCCTCCACTATCAATTCCAGGTCAGGGCGGAGCGGATGCCGGTTGAATGTCAGGGTGAGTCTTCCGGAACTGCGGCCCGGGTTCAGCGCCGGGGCGTTCGGCCGCAGCGGCGGGGTGTTTAGCGCATACTCCAGCAAATTGGGAATGCCATCCGCATCCGGATCGGCGGCGTTCCCCCAAAGCGTGGCCTCCTGTCCGGGAGTCACGGCCGCCGCGCCAAATTGATAGCTCCGCCAGGAGTCCAGGGCCTCCGGAACGGTGATCGCACTGAGTGGCGCGATGCCATGCAGCACTCCGGAACCCGGTGTGCCCAGTTCTTCGGATAGGAGAAATGCGGCGTAGGATTCCCCGGACGCGGTGAAGGTCTGGACTTGATAGAGCGCATCGGTGACGCCCGGCACGGGATCGTGGTCGGGCGACAGGCGCCGCGTGGCGCCGGTCGCGGGATCGTAAATCTGAAGTTGTGAGGATTTGAAGCCACCGGCCCACAAGCGGCCCCGCGCATCCACCGCCAGGGAGCTGGCACTATCAAATTGAAAAAGCGGCAATCCGTCCGCCGCCGTGAGCGCCGCCGGGCCCGCCGGCAGTGTGTTCACGGCGCTGTCGATTTGTGCGGCCGTGAATTTCAGCACCCATTCCGCGTTCGCTTCCGCCGGGCTTCCCGGAAGTTCATACCGCGCCGCGTAGACATTTCCCGCCGCGTCCACCGCCACTCCGGCGCTGTAGGTGCTGATATCCGAAATGATGGGGCCGGCCACGGCTCCGTCCGGTGAGACGAAGCTGATGCCATGCCGCTGCGAGGCTCCCTGCGGCCCGCCGATGATCCAGCCGGACTTTCCACTGACTGGTGAGGACCACCAGGTGCCGGCAAAACCTGGCAGGGTGGCGACCGGGACCGCCTCCAGGACAGGCGATGGAGTGTTGGGGAAAAACCGATGCAGCCCTCCGTTTCCTCCAAAACCGCCACCCACCCCCAACAGCGCGGAGCCATCCGGCGCGCTTGCCAGGAATGCCGGATCAAATTCCACGCCGCCGTTTCCTATCACTGCCGAGGCGGCCTGGCTCCAGGTGGTTTGTTGCCTCAGCACGCCTTGTATTCCCAGCAGAAACCGGCCATCCGGCCGATGGGCAAATGCGGTCGCATTGATACCATCGCCATTTAAAAAACCCACTGTCAGCGTTTGCCATTGCCGCAGATGGATCACGGCGATGGCATCCAGATCAAAACCCGCCGAACCCGACACTGGATAGGGGTCATAAATCACGCGGCCCTCGGAATCGCGGGCGCTGCCGTCGCCCACCACATCGACCAGGCGCACGTGGGACACCCCGTCCAAACCCACTTCCGCCAAGTCGAACGGCTCGCCGAAAGGCTGGCGGTATTTTCCTGCCAGGCCCTGGACATCCGTGGGATCAATGGACCCGAAGGCGCCCACCGGTTGAGTCGTTAGGGAGTGGTTGGGGAAGCGCGTGAAATGCACGCCGTCCCGCGAGACCTCCACCCAGGCGTGCTCGATGAAGGTGTCACTGAAGCTGTTTTCAAACACCGCGAAATCCGCGCCCGGTCCATCCTTGATGAATCCTGGAAATGTCAGGGTGATGGTGCCGCCCGAGCCCAGGCCGGTGATGTGCGTGGGATCGTCCGTGGCCGGGCCGAGCGCCCGGGACACATCCTGCCAGGATGCGGAAAGGCCTGTCCCGGGTTGATAGGAAGCCGCCCGGTTGGCCCAGGCGGAGAAGCGGGGATCCGTGCGCGCGATGGCGGTGGTCCCGGGTTGGCCGGCGGCGGGCGCATAGGGCCCGGCCAGCGTGGACCCGGCGGCAAGACATAGAATGCCGCATATTGTCAGGGTGATTTTCATCGGAAAGTGAGGGACATCCGCGGCGGCGGGCGGGGGGTGTGCCGCTGCCGCGGATGCTTCGAGGTTCCTGGTTAGGGAAAACGGATGGTTGTCAGCGGGTCAGGCCCGGGGGGCGGGCACGCCGGAGCCCTGGCAGGAAAATACTTGTCAGGATCAGGATCGCGGAGCCGGGTTCCGGCACGGGGACTGGCGCATTCACGGGCACTGAAGGCACCGCGACACCATCGCTGTATATCCAACCATCCCAGGAGCCATCCGCCAGGGGACGGCCGGTGACTCCGGTGTTGGAGGAGACCCAGGCACCCGGTCCGGCCTCGTCATAGGGACTGCCGAGGGGAGGCATGACATGGGCTCCGGCGGGAGCCGCGCCGTCATTGTAGTTGCCGGGCTGCTGGTTGTTATTGACGAAATAATTCAGATA
>JAQGPD010000132.1 GCA_028293305.1 Verrucomicrobiales bacterium
CGCGGTCCTTTGAGCCCGAAAGTCCCGCAAAGAGGACCGCGACTTTGGAAGTCGCCCCGGAGCATCGGCAGTTCCCCGCCCATCCCGAACTGGAATGGAGTGGAGTGGAATAACATCGCACAGCACAGCACTCAGCACTCAGCCCTCCACATCGGCCTCTTTCTCCAAACCCGGCGAAACAGCCACAGAGGCAGCCGCCTTGGGCCAGACCAGGGAGGCGATCACCGAAGCGGCCAGGACTCCAACGATGACCCCCAGCGAGACCAGAGTGTCGATTTTGTATTCCGTGTGGCCGAGCAGCATCTTCACCCCTACAAACGTCAGGACCACCCCGAGTCCCAGCTTCAGGAAATGGAATTTATCCATCACTCCCGCCAACGCGAAATACAGCGAGCGCAGACCAAGAATGGCGAACACATTCGAAGTATAGACAATGAACGGATCCCGGGTCACCGCGAAGATCGCCGGGATGCTGTCCACGGCGAAGATCAGATCGGAAATCTCCACCAGGATGAGCACCACGAAGAGCGGCGTGGCCATGCGGATCCCGTTCTCCCTCACAAAAAACCGGTCGCCCCGGTAATCCGCGGTGACAGGCATGAGACGCTTGAACCACCGGACCACCGGGTTGTTCCCGGGATTCATTTCCTGTTCCTTTTTGAAGATCATCTTCAGGCCCGTCAGGATCAGGAAGGCTCCGAAAACGTAGATGATCCATGCGAATTTGGTGATCAATGCGGCTCCCAGAACGATCATCCCGGCCCGCATCACCAGCGCTCCCAACACCCCCCAGAATAACACTTTATGCTGATAGATCGGCGGCACTGCGAAATAGGTGAACAACAGCGCGAACACGAATACATTGTCCACGCTCAATGATTTTTCGATCACATAACCCGTGAAAAACTCGAGCCCTTTCTGGGCGCCGTATTGCTGCCAGATCCAGAGATTGAAAAGCAGGGCCAAGCCGATCCAGACCACCGTCCAGGTCATGGATTCCTTGAAAGTCACCACATGACATTTCTTGTGAAACACGCCGAGGTCCAGCGCCAGCATCGCCAGCACGAACACGTTGAATCCGATCCAGAGCCAAGTTTGATCAATCATCAATTTTAGAAGTTAGTAGTTGGAAGTTGGAAGACGAAAGTTGGAAGAGAGGTAAGGGCAGGGAAGTGAAGTCAAAGATGCCGGTGCAGTGAGGAAGGCCGGCGAAGTCAGGGAGGCCGGCGAAGTGAGGGCAGTGTTGGAGCGAAGGAATGGCGGCGGAGGAAAAATCCCCCGCCGCCGCACGGTTCCATAACATTATCCGATGTGCGCGGACGGGGCGCTGGACGGTCCATGGTCCCGGTGCCGCCCGGCGCGTTTGGCCTCGCGGGCATCCAGGATGTCCTCCAGCTCCCCGATGTTTTTCGCGAAGGCCGCCGCCAGGGTGTGATCCCGGGTGGTGGCTGCCAGATCCGGTCCCGGCGTGACCAGATGGATATAGACCTCCCAGGCCGGGCTGGCCTCGGCATGACGGGACACCCGGATCACGGCTTCATCGATCCGGCGCCGCCCGCACACGCCGGCGAGCCGTTCCTCCGCCCACTCGTGGGTGACCTCGGTCAGGACGGGCGGAGAAGTTGTCAGGTTGATTATCATAGGGGTGTGGGGAGTTGAGTGTCAGTGACGCGGATCCGCGGCACGGCGTTTCCTCGCCGCATTTCCCGATTCGGAAAATGACACAAATCCGAATATACATTTAGGTTTTCCCGAACTATGAATCGCCCGTATGGAATGGCTGAACTATCATCATCTTCGTTATTTTTGGACCGTGGCCAGGGAGGGCAGTCTGGCGCGTGCGGCGGCGGTGTTGAATGTCTCCCAGCCTTCCATTTCCGGACAAATCCGCGAATTGGAGGCCGCCGTCGGACAACCGCTGTTCCGGCGTCAGGGGAGGAATAACATCCTCACGGAAACCGGCCAGCTGGTGCAGCGTTACGCGGACGACATCTTTCTCATCGGCGGCGAACTCATGAACGAACTCGCCGCCGGCGGCCAGGCGGCGCGGGCTCTGCGGGTGCGGGTGGGCCTGACCGATTCCTTTCCGCGCCTCGTCGCCAACGAAATCCTGCGGCCCCTTTTTCTTCCCGGGCGATTGGTCCATCTGGTGTGCCGCGATGGCAAGGCGGAGGAACTGCTGACCCTGCTGGCCTCGCATCGGCTTGATGTCGTTTTGGCCGAGGAAGCCCCGCCCACCCACACCAGCATGCGCGTTTTCAATCATTCCCTCGGCAGCGCGGGATGCCTTTTCGCCGCCCCTGACAAACTCGCCCGCAGCCTCCGGGCCGGCTTTCCCGCCTCCCTGAATGGCGCTCCGGCCCTTCTCCCCACGGAATCCTCCCCCATGCGCCGGACCATGGAAACCTGGTTCAAAGTCCACAACATCCGCCCCCGCGTCGTCGCCGAATTCGACGACCCCGCCCTGATGAAAGTGATGGCCGCCGAAGGCCGCGGATTCCTCGTCCTCCCCGCCACCGCCTCCGCCTCCGGCCTGAAGCGATACGGCCTCCACGTCTTCGGCCACGCCGAAGACTGCCGCGTCCCCTTCCACGCCTACACCGCCGAAAGAAAAACCACCCACCCCGCCGTCACCGAACTCCTAAAATCCAAAGCC
>JAQGPD010000135.1 GCA_028293305.1 Verrucomicrobiales bacterium
GCCGTGAAGTCCTCGCCATCATCCGCTTTGACCGTGAAGAATTCTCGCGATCCATTGCCTGAAAAGGTGACGGACTGAAGCTGGGGGGTGGTTATCCGTGTGGTGAAAAATTGTTCCTTTCTGGTTCCGTTTGGTGGGTCCATGTTCAGGATTTTGGGAGCCACATCCTGCGCCTCGGAATAGGCGGCTGAAGAGCCAGTGCCTGCGGGGATGGAGAAGATCAAGGGTTCGGCCCGGACCTGATGCTCCGCGGGTTCGGCGATGCCCTCCACGTAGGTGTAAGTGACGGAGTCGATGGCGTGGAGGAAAAGCCGGACTACATCGACTGCGGGTGCCGGTTTTTGCTCCAACCACACCCGCCATAGCGGCTGTCCGGCTTGCCCGGAGGAGCCGTCGGCGACCCGATACACATGTGCGAAACCAGTCTGCTCCGGAATGGCATTGGATCGGCCGGCATTGGGCGGAGGCAGTTCGGTGAGACCGGGAACACCGATCAAAGTGGCCGCCAGCGTGCTGAAATGAGGGGTTCCCTGCCATGAGGTTTGCGCGTCCGGCTCGATTCCCTCTCCATAGAGCCAAGCATTTTGCACGTTGTAGAACGTGGTGGAGCCGTCCGGCAATGGGTGGGGAACAGAAGTGAAAGCGCTCCCCCATCGACTAACCCAGCGGAAGATTGGTGGATAGGTTTCGGGGTTGAGAGGATCAGCTCCATTGGCATTTTCATAGCCGTCGGGTGCCCCGTCCAAGTCTGAGTCGGCGGATTTGGGGTTCGTGCCGGCGGTGAATTCCTGTTGGTTTGTGAAGCCATCGCCGTCGTTGTCCAGATAGGAACTGTAATAATTCTGAAAGGGATTGATCCCGTGGGAAAGATACCACCAATCCGGCAAGCCGTTGGCCTGTGAACTGATGGCGGTGCGGCGAAGGCGGATGAGCCGTTTGGGTCCGGGGGGGGCTGGCGGGCCCGGAGTGCCGGGTGCTGTCAGGCTGCCAAGCAGGGCGGGCTTCAGGTGTTCGTATACTGTTAATTCAGCGGCTTGTTGCGGCGTGTCGGGAATCGAATCAGGCGGGGGCGCTGAATCCGAGATGCCAACGTGGAATTCAGCGAGGCAGGTGGTGTTGGCGGAGGGGTCGTCATAGCTCTGAAAAACAATGACCCGGCTGCCCGGGGCAGCGAGGGCAGGGTGTCGGTGAGGATGGAGTCCCATGCTGGCAGACTCTCCGACTGACCTTGTATCAGATAGGGAGCACGGATCAAACGATAGGAGGGGCTTGCCCCGTGGCTTTGGACTTGGAGCTGAAAAGTGAGATGGCGTAGTTCACGGGGTGAGGTCGGCGGAGGCGGGCCTGGCGCGTTGGATGCCGAGATTGGAAGGGGGCCGTCCGTGACGAAATAGCGGATGGATTGCCCATTGCCGTAAAATTGCCCGTTGGGAAGGGGCTTCCAGACATTGTCTATCAAGTCCAACTGCTCCAATGAGTAATGCCAGCCAGGAAGCGTTGGGGCATGAATATGCCATTTGCCGATCTCGTTGAATGGCTCCGCATGAAAATCCAATGGGGGCAGTGGGGGAGATGCCGGTTCCGCCTTTGATGCGCCGGTGGCAAGGGCGGTGAGGAGGGAGGTGAGAATCGCGGTGCTGTAGGGGAATGGGGGCGAATGCATGCGGGTCAATGCCGGTTTCCAATTTCATCCGGAAATGGCCCGACATTGCCCTGCTGAGTGCCCTGCGGTCCAAAGGATGGGCACAAGTCGCATTCGTAGCCGTTATTTCAAATCAAACGAACAGTTATTTTTCCCGGTGCTTTGCGCGTCGTTTTTTCAATGCGGGGCGTTTTCGGCGAGCCAAGCGAGGGCTTCGTCTTTGGTGGTTAGGCGGCCTTCGAGTTGGTGGTCCTGGATTTGGGTGAGGAGGTGGCCGAGGGTGGGGCCGCGGGGGTGGCCGAGGGCGATGAGGTCGTGGCCGGAGAGGAGGGGCGGGGGGATGACGGGGGCGCTGGCGAATTCGCGCTGTTTGGCCAGGAGGAAGTCGTAGTTGTCCAACATGCCGTGGCAGCCGAGGCAGTCCACGCGGTGGAGCGCGAGCTGGTCGTCAAAGGTGGGGTGCGCCATCCAGCGTTTCAGGCGGGCGGTGCGCATGTCCTGGACGTGCATGAACTTCATGTGATGCAGGACGCATTCCACGGTGTCGTCGATGGTGTCGTTAGGAAACTTCAGGCGACGGAGGATGTCACCGGCCATGGTCGCGCCGAGGTCGTCGTGGCCGTTGAAGCGGATGCGGCCGGTTTCGTCGATGGTGCGGGTGGCGGGTTTGGCGATGTCGTGCAGCAGGACGCTGAGGACCAGCGGGGTGCTGACAATGTCCGGGAGGAGACTGAGCATGAGGCGGGTGTGGACCCAGACGTCGCCTTCCGGATGGAATTGCGGGGGTTGCTCGCAGCCTTTCAGGGCCTCCATTTCCGGGATGATATGCGTTAGCAAACCGGAGGCGTCGAGGAGGTCGAGGCCGCGCACGCGGTTCGGATGGAGCATGATTTTAACAAATTCGTCGCGGATGCGCTCGATGCTGATTTTGGCCAGGGACGGGGCCTCGGCTTTGATGGCGGCCCAGGTGGCGGGCTCGATTTCCCAGCCCAGAGTGGTGGCGAAACGGACGGCGCGGAGGAGCCGGAGATGGTCCTCGCGGAAGCGGGCGGCGGGGTCGCCGATGGCGCGGAGGAGCTTGGCTTCGAGGTCTTTTTTTCCACCCACGAAGTCGATGACCGCGCCCGTGGCCGGGTCGAGAAAAAGTCCATTCACCGTGAAGTCGCGGCGTTGGGCGTCCTCCTCCGGCGTGGAGTAAGTGACCGCTTCCGGACGGCGGCCGTCTTTATAACTCCCGTCGGTGCGGAACGTTGCGACTTCCACGTGGTCGGCTTTGGTGCGGACAATGACGACGCCGAAGTGCGCGCCGACCGCCTGGCTTTTGGGAAAAAGCGCCTGCACCTGCTCGGGCCGGGCGTCGGTGGCGATGTCGTAATCGTGGGGCGTGTTTCCCAACAAGAAATCCCGCACACAGCCGCCCGCGAAGTAGGCGGTGAAGCCGGCGTTTTTCAAAGTGGTGGCCACGGCCGCGGCCTCGGTGCGGTTTTCCTCCTCCGTGCGGTTTTCCTCATTCATCATGGGAATAGGAACGCCAAGCGGCCGCCGCCTGCAACCGGGAGGTCAGCGCCTATCGGTTAGCGGTGACGCCGTGACGCCGTGACGTGTGGTCACGCTTTCGCGCCTTCAGTTCCCGGCGAGGACCGCGGGCGCGGTGGCGGTGGGAGGAACGGGCGGCGCGGCGACGGGGGCGATGGACAGGGTGTGGAAGGTTTTGGCGAGTTCCCGGCAATTCGCGGCGAAGTCGGCGGAGGTGACTTTGTCCATGGGGGCGACAAAAATCAGGTGCACGCCCGGGTCGGCCCAGGGGCGGAACGTCTGGCGGAGGTAGGCGGGGTAGTCCGCCAGCAGCTGGCCGTCGTGGACGAAAAATTCGCGCAGCCAGTGCTGGCCGTCCGTGAAGATGTCAGGGTTTTCGCCGCTGGGGACCACGTCGAGACCGCGGTATTTCAGGCAGACCTGGACCGTGTGGTGGCGGTCGCGGCCGGTGGGGCCATAACAAGCCAGGCCGATGTTTTCCGGCTGACCGGGGAGTCGGATTTCATAACCTTGGCTCTTGATGGGACGGAAGGTCATGGTGGCGGGAGGCGACCATGTTTTGAGTCCGATGCTCAGTAAAGTGGAGGCCGTGAAGGGCAGGGCGAAGCATAGCAGGCAGGCGTAGCCGGGAAGATTCGCCGTCCAGCGGAGTGCAGGTCCGGCGGGGGCGTCGGCGGAGGTTTCCTCCTCATGGCGCAGCCAAATCCAGACCGCGTAGGCAATGCCGAGTCCACCGACGGCGGGGGCCCAGGACTGCATGGCGAACATGGAGTGCGTGCAAACCATGACCAAAACCCCGGCGGGACTTTTCAGCCAGCGGAGGTCGGAAACGATAGGACAAAGCAGCAACCAGGGGAGCCAGAACGACTCCAGATTCACAAAGGCGATGGCCGCCCCGGCGAGCGCCCAGAGGGAAGTCAGACCCAGGCGGAGTTTTGGAAAATCGTGCCCGTAGCGGCAATGGGCGAGGGCGATGACGGCGGCGATGCTGATCAATCCTCCGTTGGGCGTGCCCGAAAGCGGGGCCAGCAGGGCGACCACCGCGGCGGCGTGGAAGGTTTCCAGCAAGGCCTGGGAAATGGTCCGCTGACCGCGGGGGGTGATGGCGGTCACGAAGGGCACCATCCATAAAAACCCCATGAAGTAGTGCGTCTGCGGGCTTTCGATCGCCGGGTAGAAAACCTTGCGGTAGGCGATAACCGTTAGAACGCGGAGGATATTCGCGGCAAGGGCCGCGGGCACCATGCTGGCGACCCGCAGCCAAAACCGCATCCCGATTTTTTCCTGACGATTCACCCAGACCGCCAGGGCGAGCAGGATGAGCAGGAGGTTGATGCCCGCGCAGTCGCGGGTCCAGGGAACCTCCAAATGCCCCACCGCGATGACCGGTCCCTTATCCGCCGCGTTCATCCCCAGGAGGTTGAGCGTGGCCACCACCAGCGGCCGGGTGACGTCGTGAAGCGCGTCCCTGGACTGGGCCAGGTTGACAGCGATGGCGATCACCGCGGCCGCAATCAGAGTGCGGATGGTCCGGGGATTCAGGGAGAAGCTGGACATGCGGGGGGCGCGGAGTGAAGGCGGGGATTAGACGGAGGCCTTGGCTTTCTTGCCTTTGCGGGCGGCGACCACGGCGGCGAAGGCCAGGAGCATGGTCCAAGGGGGGAGGGGAGCGCCGGGGGCGTTGCCGACGGAGGTTTCATCCAAGGTCCAGCGGGTGCCTTCGAGCAGGGCCGGGGTGGCGGCGGTGGTGGTGGTGCCGGTCACGACCGAGACGGCGACACCGGGGAGGGCTCCGTCCGTGGCGGGATTCCACGCGGCGGCGCGGGTGGTGTAGTTGTCGGATTCGAAGCCGGAGGATCCGTTGTTGCGGAGCACCACGCGGTCCCAGGCGGTGTTTTCGTCGCCGAAGAAGTTGATGAAGGCATAGGGCTCGCCGCCGTTGATGGCGCGGTTCCGGGGGTTGCCGTCGTAGCTGCCGGGGAGGGGTTCCATCAGACTGGCGGTATTGAATGTGCTCACGAGGGTGTCGCCGCGGTAGAAATCGAGGACGTTTTTGGAGTCACCGGCGGACCACCACATGCCGAAGTAGGAGGAGGGGGTGTCGAGCAGGAGGGTGCTGTTGAGGACGGCGGTGCCCGCGCCTTGGAGGGAATATTTCGTGCCGTTCGGGTTGGTGGCATCGGCGGCTCCACCGTAGGAATCCGCGCCCTTGACGTAAAGTTGGTCGAAGGACCCGACTCCGCCCCAGGCGACGTTTTTGTTCACCCCCGTCTTCAGGGAATCGAAGTTGAACACTTGGGTGCCGGAGAGGGAGGAGAGATTGGCTTCCGGATTTTCAGCGTAGGTCACGATCACACTGGCTTTGGCGGGGATGATGGCGGCGGCAAGAGCGAGGAGGGGGATCAGCTTTTTCATATGGTTTATGAGTTTTGTTTTGGAAATTACAATGAGTGACCATAACTCTGATATTGTTAAACTCAAGCCCCGCGAATGGGGGGAAATGTAAAATTTCATAAACGCCTGGCCCCAGGCGAGTTGTGAGCCGGATAACCTCCCATTTCCAGGAGGCTTTTCAGGGCTCGGAAATGGTCATGCAAAGCCCGTTTGAAACAACTCCCGGGACGGGGGCGTTGGTTGAGGGATGAGGGGTGCGGTCAATCGAATGAAATGTCACGGATGGATCCTGGCGCTTTTCCTGTGCGGGGGGGCGACAGCGGGGCACGCGGAGGAGGGACCGCAGGATCAAATCGCAAAAGGCGGGGCGATTTACCGGAAACTTTGCGTCGAGTGCCATGGCGAGAAGGGGGAAGGCGTGCCGGACAAAGCGGATGAGCCGCTTTTTGGCGAGCGCTCGCTGGCCTCCCTGGCCCGGCGGATTGACCGGACCATGCCGGAGGATAAGCCGGAGCTTTGCGTGGGCGAGGACGCGGAGGCGGTCGCGGCTTATATTTATCAGGCCTTTTATTCCCCGCAGGCCCGCGCGGGGAGCACCGTCGTGAAGACGGATGTCTCGCGGCTCACCGTCGCGCAATATCGGAATACCATTGCGGACTGGCTCGGAGACCTGGACTGGCGGCCGGCGGCGGCGTCGGATGGGGAGCGTGGTCTGAAGGGGGAGTATTTCGGCAGCCAGCACTTTAGCGGAACCAAGGAGAAGGAACAGAAGGATAAATTCGAGCGGCGGGACGCGATGGTGGATTTTTCGTTCGGAGCGGACAGCCCTGACCCCGCAGTCCTGGGGGCGCAGGAATTTTCCATCCGCTGGACCGGCTCGGTGATCGCGGTGGAGACCGGAATGTATGAGTTTATTTTGAAAACGCCCAACGGCGCCAAGCTCTCCATCAATCGCGACGAGCCGCCCTTGATTGATGCCTGGGTCAGTTCCGGGCCGGACGTCCGGGAGGAAAAGGCGTCCGTCTATCTCCTGGGGGGCCGGGCCTACCGGCT
>JAQGPD010000156.1 GCA_028293305.1 Verrucomicrobiales bacterium
CAATCTGGCCAACGAAGCTGGAACCAACAATGGATTCGTCCCGCATGGCCATTACGGTGCCTGCCTGCCGGTGGATGAAACGGTCAGTCGTTATTACCTGCGACTCCGGGTGGACGACCGGCCGGGGGTAATCGCCTCCATTTCCACGATCATCGCGGACCACGGCATCGGCATTCTTTCCCTACAGCAGCCGGAAGTGGATCCCGGTGCGGAGGCGGATCTCATGCTGATGCTGCACCAGGCGACCTTTGGGAAAATGAAGCAGGCGGTGGCGGCCATCGGCGGGCTGGAATGCGTCCTGACTCCTCCGGTTTTGTTGCGGGTGGAATCGCTCAAGGCCCGTTAGGTTCCGCAGGCACAGGGTCCGCGGGCGCGGCACGGGCCGTGGCGCGTGGACGGCGTTGCCGCGGGGGGCGGTTTTTTATTTCGCGGCGGGCGGCCAGGCTCCGGCGGCGAAGTCGCGTGGGGAAAGCTTGTCAGGATCAATGATGGCGTGTTTGACGCGTTGGCGGCGCCATGTCCAGGTGAGGTGGACTTTTCCGTCCCTGGCCTGGATGATGGCGGGGTAGCTGTATTCGCCGGGCGCCGATTCCAAAACTGCCGCCGCCTGCCAATGGGTGCCGTCCTTGGAGATGGCGAGATTCAGCGGCGAGCGGCCGAGGCGGGCGTGATTGTAAATGAGCAGATGGCGGCCGTCGCGGAGGGTCACGGCGTCGATGCCGGAGTTGGGGTTCGGCAGGTCCGTGGCGGTCATCGGCCCCCAGGTTTTTCCGAGGTCCGGCGAGGAAATGCGGAAGATTTTTCCCTGCCGCGTGCGCCCCAGGGCGAGGAGTTCCTGGCCGCCCGGGAAGAGAATGGCGGGTTGGATGGCGGCGAAGGTTTGGCCGTCATTCACCGGTTCCGAGCGCGTCCAGGTGAGGCCAAGGTCGGGGGTGTGTTCGAAGTGGACGCGCCAGAGGCTGGGGTCGGATTCCGTCTCGCTGCTGGACGGGCAGAGCAGCGAACCGTCAGGAAGTTGGACCGGTTTATTTTTGATAGGACCAAGCATGCCATCCGGGAGGCGGGTGGGGGCGCTCCATGTTTTTCCGTGGTCGGCGCTCGTCCGGCGCATGCCCCACCAGGTTTCCGGGGTGGGGCCGACTTTGTAAAACAGGACGAGGGGACCATTTTCCGGGGCTTGGAAAAGGACCGGATTCCAGCAGGGCAGGCGGGGTTTTCCGTCGGGTTGGAGGCCATTGGCGGTTTCGATGGGAGGCAGCCATTTTCCGTTTTCCTGGCGCGAGGTGTAGATGGCCACATCCGGATTTTTTTCCGCCGTGCCGCCGAACCATGAGGCCACCAGGCCCTCCGGCGTTTCCGCGATGGTCGAGGCGTGGCAACTGGGGAACGGCGCGGATTCGTAGATGAATTCGGAGGGGACCGGTTTTTCCCAATCCGTCGCGGGAGCGGCGGGGGCGGCGAATCCTGTGATGCCCCAAGTCATCGTGGCAAAGGCCCGGCGGCCCCAGGCGGTCGATGTGGTGCGGCGGGCGAATGCGGGCGGGCGATTTGTCAGGGAATTCATGGCGGTATTGGCACAAAACGGAGACGCTTTGAAAAGCAGAAATTCGGCGGCGTGGGAGCGGGAATGCGTTAGGGTTGCGGGGGCAGCGGGGGTCGGAAGGATGCCTGGGCGGCTGGGGTCGTGGAGGAAAAACTCCATCCGGCGGGGGGATTCTTCATTTTATTTTCAGTGAAAATGGAAATGGGAAAGCCTTTGACGCCGTCGCCGTGGAGTTTACCCTCACCGCCTATGCGCAAAATCCTCCTCTCTGCCGCCGGTCTGGCGATGGCCGGAGTCGCCGGTGCCCAAGACACCGCGGCACCCCCGGCTGACTCCGCCAGTTACATCATTGGCACCAACATCGCCAGCAATCTCAAAAGCCAAGGAATCGACATCAACCTCGAAAGCCTCGTCGCCGGCCTGACTGACGTCCTGAAGGGCAGCGGATCCAAGATCCCCGCCGCCCAGGCCCAGGAAATCATGACCAAATTCCAAGCTGATCTCCAGGCGAAAGCCGGAGCCAAGGCCGCGGAAGCCGGTAAGAAAAACATCGAGGAAGGCAAAGCTTTCCTCGAGAAAAACGGCAAAGCCGAAGGCGTGAAAACGACCGCCAGCGGCCTGCAGTATTCCGTGGTCAAGGAAGGTTCCGGCGACAAACCGAAACTGACCGACACCGTGAAAGTGCACTATCACGGCACTTTGTTGGACGGCAAAGTCTTCGACAGCTCCGTGGAGCGCAATGAGCCCGCCACCTTCCCTCTGGACGGTGTCATCAAAGGCTGGACCGAAGGCCTGCAACTCATGCCCCTCGGGTCCAAGTTCAAATTCGTCATCCCTTCCGAACTCGCTTACGGCGAACGCGGTGCGGGTGGAGACATCGGGCCGAACTCCGTTTTGGTCTTCGAAGTCGAACTCCTCGAAATCGTCAAAGGTAAATAAGGCGGCTTTGGCGGCAGGTGCGGCGGCTTATTGTCGACCGCACTCGTTTCGCTCCTTATTTCAAAATTCAATGGCCGGCGCCTCTTTGGGGTGCCGGCCTTTTTTTGTCAGGGGAAAAGTGGTTATGGTTTCCGGGTGGAGAACATCTCCACCCGCCTGTGGGTTGGGTCGGAGGGTCGACATTTTGTCGATCTGTTATTTCAGGAGGAGGCGGCAATTACTTGGCCGGGGCGCTGGTGGGTGGAGAGGGAGCGGGTTTTTTGGGTTTGGCGGGTGGTTTGGGAGCGGGACGGCCCTCGTTTTCGGGATGGTATTTGGCGGGATCGAATTGCGGATTCCGGATAGGCAGGACGGTTTTGTTGGCGGTAAGCCAGGACTCCAGGAGGGCATCCATCCGCTGGACGCGATCGGGTTCGGCGGGGGCCAGATTGGTTTTTTCCCCGGGATCGTTTTGCAGGTTGTATAACTGATAGCGATGGGCGCCGTTTTCGCCTTGGAAAAAGAGGCGGATCAATTTCCAATCGGCCTCGGTGACGGTGGCGGAGGGCGGGAGCCAGTCGGGCACGGGGGGATCGTGAGGGAAGTAAGTGAAGAGGGGGCGGGAAGGGAGGGCCTGGCCTTTGAGGGCGGGGAGGAGGCTGATGCCATCGAAGGCGACGTCCGGCGGGGTGGGCAGCTGGAGGGCGTCGAGGAGGGTGGGGAAGAAATCCGTGCTTTGGATCGGGGACTCGTTGCGGGAGCCGGGAGCGGTGAGGCCGGGGAGGCTGATGAGGCAGGGGACGCGGATGCCGCCTTCATAAACCGTGGCTTTGCCGCCGCGGAGGGGGGCGTTGGAGGTGGGGGAGGTGTTGTCCACCTTGTCATACATGTTGCCACCATTGTCGGAGAGGAAAACGATGAGGGTGGAATCGGTCAGGTGCAGCCGGTCGAGCGTGTCCATGAGCGTGCCGACGGCGTTGTCCATGCTTTCGACCATGGCGGCGTAGGTGGGGGAATGCTGCGGATCCGCGGGGTAGGCGGTGGCGCGGTATTTTTCGATGAGCGGCTTTTTGGCGTCGAAGGGCGCGTGGACGCTGAACATCCAGTAGTTGAGGAAGAAGGGGCGGTTTTGGTTTTTTTCCAGGAAGGAGACGGCTTCTTTGGCCATGCGGTCCTCGATGTGTTGATCCGGAATGGCGGGGTCGGGGTCGAAGTTTTTGAACTTCCAAGGGGCGACGTAGCTGCCGGCGGGGCCGGGGCCCGGGGTGTGGGGGAGGTCGAGATCGAAGCCGTGCTGGAGGGGCGAGAAGGGCTCGGGGCCCAGGTGCCATTTGCCGAAATGCCCCGTGGCGTAACCGGCGTCGCGGAGGGTTTTTGCCAGGGTCGGGTAGGTGGTGTTGAGGCGGGTGACGGGGATGGGCTGGACGGCTTTGTTGCCCGGCGGGGCTTTCGTGCCGGGAGTGGCTTGGAGAACGGTTTGGGGGAGGTGGCAGTTCGGGGTGGTGAGTCCGAGGCGGGCGGGGCTGAGGCCGGTGAGGATGCTGGCGCGAGTGGGGGAGCAGAGGGGGCTTGCGGAGTAGGCGCGGGTGAAGGTCATGCCGCGTTTGGCCAAGCATTCCAGGTGGGGCGTTTTGTAATATTTGGTTTGCCCGTAAAGCGTGGTGTCCGCCCAGCCGAGGTCATCGGCGAGGATGAAGACGAGGTTTGTTTTTTTACTGCCGGGGGACGTTTCCGCCCGGAGTTGGGATGAGGGAAGCGACAGCAGCAATAACGATAACAAGATCAATAACCGAAATCCGGACTGGGACTTGGACCGGGGTCGGTGGCGGGGTCGGTGGCGGGGGCGGGGGCGCGGCGGGGATGGAACCGATGTTGGAGATGGATGCCGGAGCGGTGGGGAGGGGCGGCATCGGTTCATGAGGGAAAGTCAGGAGATCGGTTTTTTCCGGCGGCGGGAGCCGAGGTTACCGAATGCGCCGAGGGCGGTCAATGCGAAGGCGGAGGGTTCAGTCGGCTGGATCTGTTTTGTTCGCTGCCGGGGGGCCTGCATGGGCACGGAAGCAAGCTGCCTTCGGGAGAGCGGCGGCGAGCCGCGCGGGCTCCAAA
>JAQGPD010000164.1 GCA_028293305.1 Verrucomicrobiales bacterium
TGCCGGTAAAGATTGTCGGAAAGCTCCACGGAAATCGCGCCGGAGGATGGAAACTCCGTGGTGTCCCACTCCAAATGGGGCGGCAGCGGGGGCAGGATAAAATTGATATCGGCGGCGCTCAGCGAAGGGGCGCCCACCAGCTGGAAAACCTGGCCGGCCGCGGGAATGTAACCCTGCAGGCGCAGCGTGATCGTTTGTCCATCCGCCAGGGAAAGCGAGCTGTTGGCATGCAGACTATCATATTCCGCGGGCGCCGGTCCCGCGAGGTCCAGGACAAGGTGGGAGTTGGGATGGAAGCTGATGCTGCTTCCGATTTCCAATGTCCCGGTGAGCGCGGGATCGGCCGCTTCGCCAGGATTCACCTCGCCGGAAACCACGACCATGTTATCCAACCGTCCCGCTCCGGCCAGGGTGCCCGCCACGCCCACGGTGAGGAGCCCGAATCCCGTCGCGGATCCCGCTTCCGGCCCGCCCGGCACCGCCACCGTCAGGATGCCGGCCTCGATCAAGGTCGGGCCGGAATAACTGTTAGCCGAGGAAAGGCGCAGATGGGAGGTTCCGGTTTTTGTCAGGGAAAGCAAGCCGCCGCCATCTGTCAGGGTGCCCGAAAATTCGGAATCCGCGAAGGTGGTGCCGACGGTCAGGATGGCGGGCTCGGGACTGGAGTTGGAGATGCTCCCGCCTCCGGAAATCGACCCCAGGGTTTGATTGATGCCATTCAGATCCAGGCTGGCCGCGGCCTCCAGGCTCAGGTTGGAATTGAAGGGCAGGCCATTGGCCGCGCCTTCCATGCGCACCGCGCCCTCGGCGATGCGGCACGGTCCGGTGGCGGTGAAATTCCCCCCGTTGGGATTTGCCAGGACCAG
This sequence comes from Verrucomicrobiales bacterium, assembly GCA_028293305.1. Classification (GTDB taxonomy): domain Bacteria; phylum Verrucomicrobiota; class Verrucomicrobiia; order Verrucomicrobiales; family V1-33; genus CAIZWU01. The sequence continues at coordinate 867 of JAQGPD010000164.1, forward strand.
GGTGCCGGGTCCGGTTTTCCGCAGCCCGCCGGGACCGGTGATATTTCCTGTCAGGGTGAAGGATTCATGGTCCGCCACCTCGATGGTTCCGCCTGTTCCATTCAACACCAGGGCGCGGTTCAGCAGGGCGGTGCCGCCGGTGCCGCCGCTGTTGGATTCTGTCAGGGAAAAAGTCGACGTCACGCGCAGGGAACCTTTGTTGAACACCAAAGTCCCGCCGCTGGCCCAGGCCGCGGGGGCGCCTCCTGTCAGGGAGGTGGCGGCATTTCCGGATAGGGTCACGGTGCTGCCCTGGACGGAGTTCACCGTTTGCCCGAGCAGGCGGCTGCCCGGTCCGAAGCCCGCCGGAAGGGTGGATGATGTCAGGGTGACGGTGGGGGAATTCATCACGCTGGATTGGATGCCCACCGTGCCATTGCTCCCGCCCAGTTGGGCTTCCGAGGCCACGGACACGACTCCGCCATTCAAATAAGTGTTCCCTCCATAACGGTTATTGCCGCCCAGGACGGTGGTGCCCGGCCCGGAGAAGGAGAGATGCGCCGGCCCGGTTCCCACGGGATTGAAAGCGATGCCCGAGGCCAGGGACACGGGCGCGGCGGCGTGGTTGTGGACGATGAGTTCCGGATTTCCCGGCGTGGCCGAGCCCAGCGTTCCTCCTGTCAGGCTGATCGGCGCATCCCCGGTCAATAACAGCCCGCCGGCGGAAAGTGTCAGGGTTTTTCCGGATCCGATGTCCACCGTGGCCGGAGCCCCGGATGCCGCGATTTTCAGTGTGGCGGTGGTCCGGTTTCCTGTCAGGGCAACCGTCCCGGATGAGGCCAGCGAGTGGGCGGTGTCCGTGCCGGGCAGCGGGTTCAGATTTTGATAGGCGGCGAAGGATTGGATAGGGGAATCGTCCCCGGAAATGGCAGGAGCCGCCCAGTCCGCGCCCGCCACCGTCAGGCGCGCGGCGGTGCCCAGGATCTGGTTGGAGGCGGGGGAATCCGTCTCCGCCAGGCCGGCTTCCGAAAAATCCAGGGTCGCGCCCGCCGTGCCCGCGGTGGTGGTGGTTCCGATGCCGTTGATGGCATTCAAGCGGAAGCGCGCGGTGGCCCCGGCGCTGCGCTCCAAGCGCGAGGCCCCGGCATTCAGATCCACCCGGCTAACTGTTTCCAGGTGGCTGCCGCCGCGCAGGCGCACCGTCCCGCCGGCCAGCCGGAGGGCGGATAGATTCGGGATTTTGCTGTCGTCGTTGGTGGTGTTGTCCAGCTCCAGGATTCCCGCCGAGACCGTGGTGTCCCCGCGCCAGGCATAGTCCGCCGAAGGTCTTGTCAGGATGACGGTGCCGGAGCCTGCCTGTTGGAAATGCCCCGAGCCGCCCACGGGATTTTCCAGGGTGAAAAGGTCACTGCGTTTCACCGCCAGGGAAGCCAGCCCGCCGATGGTGACGGGGCCCGCGCCGATGGAGCCCGAGGCGCTTTCGTTCCCCAATTGAAGCAGAGTGATGGAGGGGTTCAACACCGGCAGGGGACCGGCGGAGGAGTTCGTCATATTCCCCTGGATCAGCGTCGCGGCGGGTTGGTTTTCACCTGTCAGGATGAGCGTGCCCTGGGCCACGGACAGGGTTCCGCTGAAAAGGTTGTCGGATGTCAGGCAGGACGCGCCGGTGCCGCTTTTGGTGAAGTTCACCGGCCCGGAGCCATTGTCCCGCAAGGTGGCCGCCAGACCGGAATAACGGAACGTGGTGTTGGCCTGGTGGATGAACAGAAAGTCGGCGGATGGACTTGTCAGGAAACCCCCGCCCAGACCCGTGCCGGCGTTGGCCATGCCGCTGCCCAAAAGGAGCGCGGGAACGGTGAGGGTGTGGCCGCCGAGGTTGACCGACCGGCGCTCGTTCACATTGAGGCGGAAGCTGGAGACTGCGGTGTCGGAAGGAAGTCGGGTGTTCACGCCGCTGGGTTGATTCACGTGCGCTCCGTCCGGCCAGGATTCCGCCAGGGCGGGCTCATAGAAGGAGGCGGGTGGAACGGCGAGCCGGGAATTCGTGCTGTCCTTGACCGCCCAGTCCGAGCCCGCGACGGTCAGCCAGGGAACCCCGTTTTCTGTCAGGGCCGCGCCGGCGGAACCGGTGGGAGTGAGCACCGTGAGGTTGGTCAGGCTGGTGATATTCAGCATTCCACCGGCTCCGCGGGTCAGGGGGCCCAGATCCAAAACGAACGAACCGCCCGAGGTGGGGGTGAAGGAAATACCGGCGGCTGACCAGGGTTCCAGGATGGTGCCATTGAAGTGCTGGTGGTTCGCCGCGCCCGCCGCTCCCACCAGATCCAGCAACACCCGCCCGCCCGTGCCAGTGTTATCCATGCCCGGCGCCCCGCCGCCGAAAATGAGCCGTCCTCGGCTGTCACCGGGGGCGAAGGGTGGAAGATCGTGATATAACATGGCATCCCCGCTGCCGGGCGCGGCGGGATTGTTATACGCCAGGCGCAGGGTTCCGCGCCGCAGGATGGTGTCGCCGCTGTAGGTCTGGCCGTGGCCGATGACCTGCACCAGGTTGTTATTCACGGAAGTGAAGCCCGTGCCCGCGGCATTGACCGTGCCGGAAAGCGTCAGGGAAGTCCGCGCCTGCGATCCGTCCGTCAGGGTGCCGGTCCAGGTCTGGATGCCATTTCCTGTCAGGGTCAGCCCGGCGGGCTGGGTGCCGGAATTGGTGATCGTGAACGTCCCGCTGATGGCTCCCAGGGTTTCCGACGAGCCGTTCAGATCGAATACCGCCGCGCCACCCGCCGGACCGGAGGTCAGGACGGCGCTGTCGTAAATGGTGTCGATGGCGCCGGCATCGGCCGGGAGGCGGTAGGTGCCGGAGTTGAGCTGCGAGGTGCCGCCGCCCAGGCGTTGTCCGCCGGGGAGGGAGTTCACGGTGGTGCCGCCTTCGAGGATGATTTTGGTGCCGTTCGACGCCGCGCCCCAGAGCAGGGTGCCGCCGCCGGTGATGGTGATGCCGGGCAAGGTGCCGCCGTTTTGGTTATTGGCGGCGGAAAATTGTCCGGTGATGCCGGAGGGCACACTCAGCACGGCGGGCGCGGCGGCGGTTGAGGTGTTATTGCGGAAATTGAATTGTCCCGCACCGGTGAGGGTGTAGGCGTCGCCGGCAAAGGTCAGGCCGTTGGCGGTGATCACGGTGCCGGCGGGGATGGTGACTGTGTGGGGTGCCGGCGCGGGTCCGGGCGGGTTCGGCCGGGCCAGGACCGCGGTGTCGGTTCCGGTGGCGTCGGTCCATGCCGCGTCGGCGGTCCCGGTCCACCAAACCAGCTCGCCCGGATTTCCGGAAAAAACGCCATCGCCCCCCACCGCCGCGCCCTGGGACATCGCGGGATCCCACACCAAAGGGGCGCCGGACGCCGCCGCCACGGCTGCGGCCAGGCACGGCACCGCCACAAACAGGGGGTGGAGAGACCGGCGGCGTTT
>JAQGPD010000165.1 GCA_028293305.1 Verrucomicrobiales bacterium
TTCAGTCCGGAATACACTTGGCTCGTGGCAGTGGATGAAGCCGGTGGTGGAAAACCGGATATTGTCAGGGTCTGCCAGCGCCTGACCGAAGGCGTGGCTTTGGCCCGCGAATTGGCGCAGCGGGCCGCGGGGACGAAATGGCAGCTGGATGGACCGGAGAAATTTGTGATCCGTTTTGATTCCACCGCGCAGATGACCTGGGTGGATGGGGCAGGCACCGCCCGTGGCGGAAGTTTCATCCGGCCGTTCCCGGAGGACGGGAAAGTCCGGGTCGCCTCCTGGCAGGGTGTCCCCGCCACCGTGACCCTCGCCGCCAGCATGACCACCTTGGAATTGAATGCGGATGGCAAAATCTGGAAGGGAACTTTCATCAGCCGGGAACCCAGCGAGGACTTCAGTGCCTTGGGCGCGGCCTCGGCCCTGGCGTCCACGGATACCGACTCGAAAAAAACTTCATCAACGTCCGGCGACGCGAAAAAGCCGGCCGATGCCACGCCTGCGGAGATGGCGCTGGGCACCTCCGGATTGAAGTCCCGCACCTGCCGGATGAATGGCCTGCTGGTCGCCGTTTTGCCGAATGGCAGGACCGCCGGCGCGACTTCCCAGATGAACGCCATCGCCCTGCCGGACCCCAACAGGAACGAGGCCTCGCTCCGATTCAATCAGGAGACCGGCGGCCAAATGGAAAAGTCACTGGAGGAAGTCAGGAAATATCTGACCCTGCGGCAGGGATCCTGGCCGAAGGGATATGCGATCGAGATTTCCTTCGCGGATAAATACACGCCCAAGGATGGTCCCTCCGCAGCGGTGGCGTGCGGATTGCTATTGGAGGGACTTTATACGGACACGACCTGGGACCCCGCGGTCGCGGTCACGGGGGACATGAATTCCGACGGATCCGTCCAACCCGTCGGCGGCGTGCCCGCGAAGATCCGGGGCGCGGCCGCGAAGCAGTGCCGCATCGTCGGCATTCCGGCCGCCAACGAACGTGCGGTGCGCGATCTTATGATCAGCGAGGGTCCGGCGACTTTGGTCACCATCAATATTTTCGGGATGAAGGAATTCAGCCAGGCGCGGGATCTTGCTGTCACCCAGCGCCCCGCAGCGCTGGCGGGAGCCCTGACGGAATACGACAAAATCATCAAAGCCGCCCCGCCGGGTCCGCAGCTGGCCGCATGGCTCAAGCTGCCGGGCGTGGTGGGCCAACTGCGCAAAGTGGTGGCCGCCGCGCCTCACCACATTTCAGCCAAGCTGCTGCTGGAATTCGCCGAAGCCCGGGGTCCGCAAAGCATGAGCCTGGCGGGATCCCTGGAAGCGATCGACTTCGAAGCCGGCGATCTCATGGACGCGGTGAAAAGTTCCATCGGCAGCATGGGGCTCAGCGGCATCAAGGAGGACAAGTTGGGTGACGCGGTTTTCCGCCTGAGCCGGATCCGCGCGAAGATGCATCCGGAAACCCGGCCGTTGTTGGACAGCATTGAAAATTTCAGCAAAGTCGTGCGCGGTTTTCTGAACAATCCTCCCAACTCCGCCGCCTATGCCAACAAAGCTGTGGAGGCCATCCAAACCGCCAGCTCCAAAGTCAGCCAGGCGGAAAGAGCCTTGAAATCCAAACCCGAGGTGGTGGCGGAATTGATGCGGAACTAACTGACCCGTGCGCGTAGCCGGCCCAATCCGGCAAGCCCCGCAACCAGTAACAAGGCCCGTCGCGGCCTTGTTCCCAGCTATCCGGTTTTTCCAGGTAATTTTGTCAGGCTGCCGTGGCTGCCCGGAGTCGGAGGGTCAACATTCTGTTGACCACGCATTTGAAAAACACCCCCAAAGTCAGTCACCAAAACCCACGCGCCGAACCGACAAATATCACTTTGAGCAGTGCAAATAATGCCGTAACCACCAGACCTCTGCAATATTAGGCCCGGAAGCCCGGAATCTTTATAGCCTCCCACATGCGAAAATGGATCGAGCTCCGGAGGAGCGGAATATTCTTTTCCGATGAAGCCAGATGTCGCTCCTCCGGAGCTGAAATCCAACGGGTGACTATGGCTATAAAGATTTGACCCCTCCGGGGTCGGACGCTGGCTACGTCATTATTTAAAATGCTCCAGCACCATCAATAACATCTCCCCGCGCCATAACCAATATCAAGTCGCGTCACTCCACATCACTCACATCACTCCACCACAGCGACCAATTTCCGCCGCGAGCGGTGCTGGCTGGGCGTGTGGCCGAGAGCGGTTTTGAAAGCGCGGGTGAACGCGCTGTGGTCCATGAAGCCGCAGTTCAACGCGATCTCGGCGATGGAGGCTTTTCCCTTTTCCAACATATCCGTGGCGGCCTGGAGCCGGGTCTGGGTGATCATCTGCGAGGGCGACAGCCCGAAAAGCTTTTTGGTTAGACGGGCGAACCGCACCGCCGGCATGCGGGCCTCGGCGGCGAGGGTGGTGGCCGTGAGAGGCTCGCCAAAATGGTGGCGCAGCCAGTCCACGGCCTCCGCGACGGCCTCGGGGACATTGTGGGTTTCTCCGGGCGGTTGGACATCGCGGGAGATGCCGACCAAACCCGTGACTTTGCCGGAGGAATCGCGCAGCGGCAGCTTGGTGGTCAGGCACCAGCCGCGTTGCTGGTCGGCATACCAATGAAGTTCCAACTGGTCCCGGACCGGACGGCCGGTGCGCAAAACCTCGGCGTCCTGCGCTTCAAAACGGGCAGCGAGGTCGGGAGGGAAAATTTCGCGCACGGTTTTTCCCAAAAGATCCTGCCGGTCCTTCAGCCCGCTGCGGCGGAGCAGAGAACCGTTGATGGCGGTGTAGCGGCCCTCCGCGTCCTTCACAAAAAACGCCACTTCCGGGAGCTGCTCGAAAAGCTCCACCATGGTTTGCGGGCTCAGCGCGGCGAACGCCCCGTCGGGAAATTGTGCGGCTTTTGACATGAAAAAGGATGGATGCGGTCAAGACAGCCGGGGAAACGTGTTTCACCATGGGCTTCCTTCATTTAGTCCAATTTAGAAAAATCCACCATGAAACCTTACTGGAACGGCGTCTTCCCGGCGATCACCACCCAAATGCATCAGGACGGCTCGCTCGACCTGGAAGCGACCGCGCGCCATGCCGACGTCCTCATCCGCAGCGGCGTCAATGGACTGGTCTTTTTGGGCTCCCTGGGTGAAAACCAGACCCTCTCGCCGGAGGAAAAGCGTCTTGTTATGGAGGCCATGGTGAAAGCCGTGGCCGGCCGCGTGCCGGTCCTCAGCGGCGTGGCCGAGTCCTCCTGCGTCGAGGCCTGCCGCTATGTGCGGGACGGAGAAAAACTGGGAATGGACGGCTATATGCTCATGCCACCCATGATCTACAAATCCCCGGATCCCGTGGAATCCCTGACACATTTCCGCACCGTGGCGCAGGCGACGGGACTGCCGATCATGATCTACAATAACCCGATCAGTTATGGCCACGACATCACGCCGGAGATGTTCGCGGAGTTGGCGGACCAATCCAACTTTGTCGCCCTCAAGGAAAGTTCCGGAAACACCCGCCGCATCACGGATCTGCATAACACCGTGGGCGGACGGTATGCCATTTTCACCGGCGTGGACGATCTCGCACTGGAAAGCGCGATCCTGGGAATCGACGGCTGGGTCGCGGGGACGGGCATCGCTTTTCCTGACGAAAACCAATATGCGTGGGAACTCATGCAGGCCGGCCAATGGGAGAAGGCTAGGGAGATTTACCGGTGGTTCACGCCGCTGCTGCATTTGGATGTGAACCCGAAATTCGTGCAATACATCAAGCTCTGCGTGCAGGAGTGCGGGCTGGGCAGGGAATGGGTGCGCGCGCCGCGCCTGATTCTGTCAGGAGCCGAGCGCGATGCGGTGCTGAAAATCATTCATGCCGGCATCGCCGCGCGTCCGGCGGTCCCGGCGCGGGGCTGAGCGGCCGGCTTCCTTCGGCCGGCCGGGTGCCTGCTGGCGATCCATTTCCTGACAAAAAACATCCATGAAACGACTTTTGCTATTGATGTCCGCCGGTTGGGCCTTTGGCCAGTCCGTGTCCGCGCCCGTGCCGGAGGATGTCAGGAAAAACTTCTCCCTGGCGGGGTTCTATCAAAAATATCTGGACGCCCGGGGATTGCCCATTGTGTCGTCAGGAAAAGTCAGGGATGCCGCCCTGCGCGAGGCGGCGTGGATCCTGGATCAGGTGCTGGAAGGGCGGGATGACATCCGCCGCGCATTGGCCGCCAACAAAGTCAGGTTGGTGGTCATGGCGGTGGATGAATACACCACGGATGTGCCGGAGCATTCCAGGCTGACGCCCAGGGATTACTGGGACCGGCGCGCGCGCGGGCTGGGGCCTTCGCCGGATGCGCCGGCGGTCAGTTGCGGTGAGGAAAATCTGTTGGGATTTCCGGGCGATCACTATGCCGCGGAAAACATTCTGATCCACGAATTCGCCCATGCCATCCATCAGATGGGGCTGAACACCGTGGACCCGACTTTTGATGGCAGACTGCGTCAGGCCTTTGGCCGGGCCAAGGGTCTGGGCCTGTGGGCCGGCGCCTATGCCGGCACGAATCCCGAGGAATATTGGGCGGAAGGCGTGCAGAGCTGGTTCGGGAATAACCGGGAAAACGATGCCTCGCACAATGCCGTGAACACGCGGTCGGAGTTGGAGGCTTATGACCCCGGACTGACGGCACTGTGCCGCGAGGTCTTCGGAGCCAGGGAATGGACCTATCAAAAACCGGCGGACCGCCCGGAGGCTGGTCGCGAGCACTTGAAAGACTACAAGCCGGAAGCCGCGCCCACCTTCCATTGGCGGCCGGGCACGGAAAAAGCGACGGAGGGAAAACCATGAAGAAAGTTGTTATCATTGACAGTCATACCGGCGGGGAACCGACGCGCACAGTCATCTCCGGCGGGCCGGATTTGGGCGGCGGCAGCGTCGCCGCGCGGGCGGAGGTTTTTGCCAGGGAATGCGGGGAATTCCGCTGCGGGGTGATTAATGAGCCGCGCGGCTCCGACGTGTTGGTGGGCGCGCTGCTGGTGGAGCCGGAGGATCCGGCATCGGCTTGCGGGGTGATTTTTTTCAACAACGTCGGCGTGCTGGGCATGTGCGGGCATGGGACGATCGGGTTGGTGGAAACCCTGGCGTGGCAGGGAAAACTGGCCGTGGGCGAGCATGTGATCGAGACGCCGGTGGGCAACGTCACCGCGCGCCGGCACGGGGATGGGAGGGTCTCGGTCCGGAATGTGTTATCGTATCGGAAGGCGGCCGGCGTGGAACTGGATGTGCCGGAGCTAGGGCGGGTGAAGGGCGACGTGGCGTGGGGCGGAAACTGGTTTTTCCTGGTGAAGGAACCGCAGCGTGATTTGCGGATGGAGAACCTGGAATCGTTGACGGCCGAGGCGTGGAGAATCCGTCAGGCCGTGAATGCGGGCGGATTTCCCGAAGTCGATCATGTGGAGTTTTTCGGCCCGCCCGGCGACCCCGCCAATCACAGCCGGAACTTTGTGCTGTGTCCTGGCAAGGCGTGGGACCGCTCGCCCTGCGGCACCGGGACCAGTGCCAAGCTGGCGTGCCTGGCGGCGGATGGAGCGCTGGTGGCCGGTGAAATCTGGTGTCAGGAAAGTTTGATAGGCTCAGTTTTTGAAGGCACCTACGAAACAGCCGGCGGAGGTGTGGGCGTCATCCCCACCATCACGGGCCGGGCTTGGGTGACGGCGGAAACGGTTTTGATTTTTGATCCCTCGGATCCATTCCGGGGTGGCATTGTGTAAGCTCCTTATTGTCTTGTTATGAAAAAATTCATTTGTCATGCCCTCCTGTTGCTGGCGTTCCCGATGGCTGGTTTTGCCCAGGGCACGCGGTCGGACTACGCCCGGGCGTCCAGCCTGAAGGCGCGGACTGATAACAAGGTTTTCCGGACGGACGTCCAGGCGAACTGGCTGCCGGATGGCAAGCGGTTCTGGTATCGGGTGGAGACCGGTCCGGGACAGCATGAGATGGTCCTGGTGGATGCCGGGGCGGGAACCAGGGAGGTGGTCAAGGATTTGTCAGGACTGCCGGAGGCGCCGGTGGTCAAAAGTTCCACGCGCCGCCTGCGGATGGGGCGGACCCGGCGGACGGGACCGTCGGCTTTGCTGACGATAGTGAATGCGACCGGTGCGGAGGTGGAGGCGTTCTGGGTGGATTCAGAAGGGAAATTCCAGTCCTACGGCAAAATCGCGCCGCGCGGCGAGATGGTGCAGCACACTTTCGCCGGGCACCATTGGGTGGTGAAGGATCCCGCCGGCCAGCCCTTCGCGGCGTTCACGGCGGCACCGGGATCCATGCGCATGGAGATCGATGGTCCGCCCTCCGGGGATGCGGCGGACGATGGCGGAGGCGGGCCACCGCGGGGCCCGGACGGGCGTGGCATGGTGTCGCCTGACGGAAAATGGCGGGTGGAATTGAAGGATCATAACTTGTTTTTGAATGGTGATGGACTAACGGAACCGGTCCCCCTGACCACCGATGGGACGGCGGCTGAGTCCTATCGGCCGGAGGTCACGTGGTCGCCGGATTCCGGAGCCTTGGTGGCGACGCGGGTGCAGCCCGGCCAGGAGCATCCGGTGCACATCGTGGAGTCATCGCCGGAGGATGGCGGCCAGCCGAAACTTTTTACTCACAACTATCTCAAACCCGGCGACAAACTGCCGCGGCCCCGGCCGGTGCTGGTGGAGGTGGCGACGAGGAAGGCGGCGTTGATCGACCAGTCACTGTTTCCCGAATTTTTCGAACCCGACGGAGATCTGCAATACCGCTGGCAGCCGGACTCGCGCAGCTTCACTTTCAGTTATAATCAAAGGGGTCATCAGGTGTTCCGCGTGATTTCCGTGAACCGCGAAAATGGTGCGGCGCGGGCGGTGGTGGACGAGACTTCGCCGACCTTCATTGATTATAACGAAAAAACCTGGCATCGGTTCATGGATAAAACCGGCGAGTTGGTGTGGATGTCAGAGCGCGATGGCTGGTGCCAACTTTATTTATATGATGTGGCTTCCGGAAATGTGAAAAACCGGATCACGGATGGAAAATGGGTGGTGCGGCGCGTGGAACGTCTGGATGAGGAGGCGCGGACCGTGTGGTTTTTTGCCTCGGGGTTGCGGGCGGGGGAGGATCCCTATCATGAACACCTTTGCCGGGTGAATCTGGATGGAAGCGGATTTGTCAGGCTGACGGAAGGGGACGGCACGCATCAGGTGAAATTCTCGCCGGACCGGCAGTGGTTTGTGGACCGGTGGTCGCGCGCGGATTTGCCGGAGGTCACGGAGCTGCGGCGCGCGTCCGACGGCGGCCTGGTGCTGGAGTTGGAGCGCGGGGATTGGCGGGCTTTGTTGGCCGAGGGATGGCGGGCGCCGGAACGTTTTGTGGCCAGGGGACGGGATGGGGTGACCGGGATTCATGGGACCATCGTGACGCCTTCGAATTTTGATCCGGCGAAAACCTATCCGATTTTGGAGGAGGTGTATGCGGGGCCGCAGGGAGCGTTCGCGGCGAAGGAATTCACGGTGGCCGCGCGGCAGCATGCGCTGGCGGAGCTGGGGTTTGTGGTGGTGCAGTCGGATGGGATGGGGACAAATCATCGCGGGAAGAAGTTTCATGAAGTGTGTTGGAAAAACCTGGCGGACGCTGGGTTTCCTGACCGAATTTCCTGGATCCGCGCGGCGGCGGCGGACCGTCCCTGGATGGACTTGAAACGGGTGGGAATTTATGGCGGATCGGCGGGCGGGCAGAATGCGATGCGGGCCTTGATCGATCATGGGGATTTTTACTCCGCGGCGGCGGCGGACTGTGGCTGCCATGACAACAGGATGGATAAAATCTGGTGGAACGAGCAATGGATGGGCTGGCCGGTGGACGAGTCGTATGCGCGGAGCTCCAATGTGGACGGCGCGTCCCGGATGCAGGGGAAGCTCCTGCTGACCGTGGGTGAAATGGATAGCAATGTGGATCCGGCGAGCACGATGCAGGTGGTGAATGCCCTGGTGAAGGCGGACAAGGATTTTGAGATGCTGGTGTTGCCGGGGAAAAATCACGGCGCCGGGGAGTCGCCCTATGGGGTGAGGAAGCGGATGGACTTTTTTGTGAGAGCGCTTTTGGGAAGGGAGCCGCGCTGGCTTCCGTGAGGGGGCGTGATGGAGAGTGAAGCGGGGGAGGGGTCCGGGAACCGGGGAAGTGTTATTATTTAAAAAAGCTATGAGTGAATCAATTGTTATCGTGGGGCAGGGCATCATTGGTCTATGTTCGGCCTATTATGCGGCGAAGCGGGGGATGCGGGTGACGGTGATCGACCGGCAGCCCTGGGACCAGAACGG
>JAQGPD010000166.1 GCA_028293305.1 Verrucomicrobiales bacterium
TGTGATGAAGGACCCCGCGGACCGGATCCGGGTGGTGGAGGATGAGGCGGTGTTCGAGCGGGTGTCGCAATTGCCCGGCTTGGATGAGCCCGGAAATGCCCATGTGGTCTGGAAAATGAGAAGGCCGCCTGCCGGTGGGAATTCCCTTGGCGCAGTGCCTCAAATCCGGTGAGTTGCGTCATGACTGATTTTCCCGCCGCTCCTTCCCGTGGATTGTTCCGGACCCGCTGCGCCCTCGGTGCGGCCTGGGTGGCGACGGTGATTTTCCTGGTGCTGAACCGCGGCTCGCGTGACCTGCCCGGCCGCTGGTGGCAGGGGGAAAAAATGAAGCTGGAGGTGCTGGTCCCCGGCTGTTGGTGGTGGGCGGCGCTGGCGGTTTCCGTGATGCTGGCGGGGCTGTTCCTGACAAGCCATTGGTGGGCGAAAACCTGGCAGGCGGTCCGCCCGGCGGAACTGCCGCGGATGCCCCGGTGGTTCGTGATTTCGCTCGCGGGCGTCATGCTGGCGGGCGCGGCTCTGCGGGCGCCGCGCCTGGGCCTGAGCCTTTACAATGACGAGGCCCACACTTTCCGCGCGCACCTTGCCGGCGAGATCCCGAAGGCATCGCTGGGCGACCCGACGAAGTTCCGCGCGCTTTCCTGGTGGTCCACTCTTTTTGAAAACCGCGTGGGCAATAACAGCCTGCCCTTCGCGCTGCTCTCCCGCACCAGCTATGACGCGTGGCGCGGCCTCAGCGGCGCGCCGGCCGGGCGGGTGAACGAAACCGCGCTGCGTCTGCCGGTTTTTCTGTGCGGCGTGCTGTCGATCGGCGCCCTGGCCCTGCTGGGCCGCCGACTGGCGGGTCCGGGCGCGGGCCTCGCGGCGGGAGTCCTCGCGGCGCTGCATCCCTGGCATATGCGCTACAGCGTGGAGGCTCGGAGTTACGGCGTGCTCATGTTGGCGCTGCCCCTGATTTTTCTAATGCTGGACCGCGCGCTGCGGTCGGGCCGGTGGCGGGACTGGACGGGCTTCGGCGTGGTGATGGGCCTTTCCGTGGCGGTCTGGCTGGGGACCGCGCATATGATGATCGCGCTTTACGGAATGTTGTTATTGCTGGCCTTGTCGCCCGCGCTGAAAGGGCGGCGGCTCGATTTATTATTGCCCGCGGCGGTCGCGGGTTCCCTGGCGCTGGGGCTGTATCTGCTGATCAATCTTCCGCTGCATCTCCAGCTGTCCAAAGTCCTGCAGGATCCGCTCTTTTTCAAAAGCCCGCGGCCTTTCCCCCTCACCTGGTTTCAGGATGTGGGATCGTTTCTGGCCCTGGGCATTCCCGGCCTGCCCGTCGATCCCGGGAACACGCCGCAGTCCGATTTCTCCACGCTGTTTTCCAACTCCGGCCTGTGGGGCGGCGTGCTGGGCGCCGCCTTGGTGCTGCTGCTGATGGGCCTCGCGGCGGGAGCCTGGAAATTCGTCAGAGCCGGGGGCTTGGGCATGGTTTTGACCGGTGCGTTTGCGGGAGCCGCCCTGCTGACCTGGGCTTATTGCACGGCGAAAGGCGTGGTGTTTTTAAAGTGGTATGCGATTTTCCTCCTGCCAGGATTGCTCGTCGTGATTGGAACCGGCTGGCACGCCCTGCTCGGCGGCGGACGCCGAAAAGCCTGGGGCTGGATCCCGGTCCTGACTCTGCTCATCCTGGCCTGGACGCCCGGCCTCAGGGACTATCTGGGCACCGGCCGGGAAAATCTCCGGGGAGCCGTGGAGACCGCCCGGCGGACGTCCTATCCGGATTCCCTGACAAATCCAAATAACACTCTTTACGCCATCACCTGGTCGGAAAGCCCCATCTATGATCCCACCGCCATCACTCTGAAAAACGCCGCCGGACTCGAGGAATTGGCCGTCCGCGCGGAACGTGAAAAACGCGACCTGTTCGTCGCCCACGGCCACCGCTCCCAAGCCCGCGACACCGCCGGTGATGTCCTCGGAATTTTGGAAAACCCCGCCCGCTTCCGCCTCGCCGCCATCCTTCCCGGCCTGGACGAGCCATCCTTCACCCACTACGTCTATCAATTGATCCCAACCACTCCCCCCGCGCCCGCCCCCGCTCCGGGTCCGGCCCCACCGCCACCCTGACACTTTTCCGCAAACCCCGGAACGGCCCCCCCGACGTCCCACCAGAGACCCGACCATGGCCACACTTTCCGCGTCTTCACGACCCGATTCCACCTTCGGCTACAAGCCAACCGTTCCTCCCCCAACACCTGATTCCAGCGGAAAGCGACGCCGCCTTGTCCGACTGGCTCTAACAGCCGGCATGGCGGTCCTGGGCGTCGTCCTGGCCTGCGCGGAAAAACCCTGGGCCGGGCCGGGCGCGCGTCACCTGGCGAAAGGCCGGGCCTTGAGGTTTGAGGAAATCGTGGACATCCAACTGTGGTGGGCGGGGCTGTCCGTCTTCATCGGCCTGGGGCTGATGCTGGCGCTGAGCGGCTGGTGGATGAAGGCCGCGCGGGTGGGACTGCCGGAACCGGGCATCGGCCTGGCCGCTCCTCTGCGCAACGCCAAACCCTGGACCAGGCCCCATTCCTGGGCCCTGGCCGGCATTTTGTTATTGGGCCTGGCATTCCGGCTTCCCCGCATGGACCGGTTCATGGAGCGCGATGAGCAGGACACGGTGCGGCGCAGCATGATCGGCTATGTCCCACTTGATAGGGAGGGAAAACCGGAGGGTCCGCCCGTGGTCCATCCCTGGAGCATGACGGTCTGGGAATGCGCCCAATCCAACAATCCCTTTTTGTTCAGCATCGCCGCCCGCGTCACCGCCCGGACCTGGCAATTCCTCAGCGGCGCGCCGCCATGGAGCGTCTCCCTGCGCGCCCTGCGGCTGCCCTCCCTGATTGCCGGACTGCTGGGGCTGGCCGCATTGGTGCGTTTGGGGAAAATGTCAGGCGATCCCCATCTCGGCCTGGTCGCCGGATTGCTGGCGGCCGTGCATCCCATGCATGTGGAATACTCCACCCAGGCCCGCGGCTATGGCATGGTTTTGCTCTTCGTCCCCCTCGCCATGGCCGCCATCTGGCAGGGCCTGCGCACCGGCCGCTGGAGCGCCTGGTGGGCCGGCGCCGCCGCGCTGCTGGGCCTGCTTTCCGCCAATCCCGGCAGCATCTACGCCGCCGTTTGCCTTGGGGTTTTCCTGACGATTTTCATCCTCGCCAAATGGCGCAGCCACCCGGAAACCGCGCCGCTTTCCCTCGCCCGATGGTTCATCGCCAGCGGCACCGCCGGCCTGATCTATCTTCCTCTCATCCTCCCCGCCCTGCCCCAGGCCATCGCTTTTCTCAAAACCATGAAGGGCTCGCTCGATGGACTCTGGGTGCTCATGACCTGGAGCCAATACGGCGCCGGCATTTGTTATCCCCCCATGGAAATCACCCAGCCCTGGGCGCAGTCCGGCAAAGACGCCATGGATTTTTTACGTCAGGGTTATTTCTCCACCGAGCCTGTCCTGGCAATCTTTCTCGCCATCGCCATCCCCTGGGCCCTCTGGCGCGGCATCCGGTGGTGGCGCGGACAATCCGGTTTCGGTCCGCTGCTGGCCGCCTCCATCGCCGCTCCCCTGGCCGCCTGGCTCATGCACCGCGGACCGGACACACCGTTTCTTTTTCATTGGTATCTCATCTACTCGCTGCCGCCGCTCCTCCTTCTCATCGCCGCCGCCCTGCGCGAAGCCGGTGGAAAATGCGCCACTATAACCAACCGCCCCTGGACCGCCGCCCTCCCGGTTTTGCTATACCTAACCGTTTTCCTCGCCATCAACCGCCCCGGCCCCGGCCGCATTTTCTGGTGGGGCCATCAATCCACCGGCGCGGAAATCTACAACCGCGGCAAATACGAATGGACCACCCTGACCAACGGCATCACCTACCGCAAACTCCTCCCCGGCAAATCCGAAAAAAAATCCAGCGATCATTAGAGCATTTTAAATAATGACGTAGCCAGCGTCCGACCCCGGAGGGGTTAAATCTTTATAGCCATAGTCACCCGTTAAATTTTAGCTCCGGAGGAGCGACATCTGGTTTCATCGGGAAAGAATAGGCCGCTCCTCCGGAGCTCGGTCATTTTTCGCATGTCCGTGGCTATAAAGATTCCGGCCCCCCGGGCCTGATATTGCGGAGGCCTGGCGGCTACGGCAGTATTTAAACTGCCCTAAGTCCCGGACCTGATCCCCGACCCGGACCCGGCGCCTGGCTCCTCGCAAGCGCGGGCGGCCTTCCGATTCCAAGGAAACATTGACCCTCCTCGGTGCGGCTCTTATTCTGGGGCTTCATGAATGTCCACCACCTCGAGTTGTTTTATTATGTCGCGCGGCACGGCGGCGTGAGCGCGGCCGCCCGGCACATGCCCTACGGCATCCAACAACCCGCCGTCAGCGCGCAGATCATTCAGCTGGAGGACTCGCTGGGCACCACGCTGTTCCACCGCCGGCCGTTTTCCCTGACAAAAAGCGGCACGGACCTTTACGCTCATCTGCGCCCGTTTTTCGAAGGCCTGCCGGAGGTCGCCGCCAAACTCACCGGCAACCAGCCCGTGCACCTCCGCATCGGCGCGCCGGAAACCGTCCAACGCGACTACATGCCGCGCATTCTGAACCGCCTGAAAAAACGTTTCCCCCGCCTGCGCTTCACGCTTTCCACGGGCCGCGCCGACTGGATGGAGCAGGCGCTTCTGAACCAGGATATTGATATTGGCCTGGGCTCGCTCATCGGCAAACGGCTCACGGGCGTCCGCGAGCAGGAGCTGCTCAAAGTCGGCATGTCCCTGCTGGTTCCGGAAAAAAGTGGTTATACCAAAGTGGAATCCTTCTGGGAACGCGACCGGATCGACCTCCCGCTCATCGCCCTGTCGGAGGACGAGCCGGTGTGCCGACTCTTCCAGGCGGAGCTGGCCAAGCGGAAAGTGGAATGGTTCCCCAGCCTGGAGGTGCCGAACCAGGAGTTGATAGGACATTATGTTTCCCAGGGTTTCGGGGCCGGCCTCATCCTGTCCGCCAATCCCTCCGCGGGGGCTCCGGCGGGCACGCGCCGGCTTTTCCTGACAGGTTTTCCGGTCATTCCCTACGGCGCGCTGTGGCTGGGAAATGCGAATGAACTCCAGCTCGCCTTCATCGAGGAGGCCGGTGCCGAGGCCGCGAATGCCGCATCCAGCCGCAAAGCCTGACAAGACTTTTTTCAAGCCTCCCCATCCAGACTGGGCCCGCGCACGCTGATCCACGGGCTGCCTTTTTCCATGAATCGCCATGGCAGATCCACGGCTTTGGTGATGCCGATCCTGGGTCCGGTCACGATCAGCGCGCCGTCACCCGCAACCCTGTCCTGACAGAATTGCCCATTGGTCAGGTCCGCGCCATGATCCGCCCCCGTGAGCCCCAGCGCCTGCCCCAGCTTTCCAGGCCCCGAGCACAAATCCCGCAGGGCCTCGCGCCGCCGCCGCTCTTGCATGACCGGGATGCCAAACCGCGGCTCCAGGGCCCGGATCAGCAGTATCCCGTCCCGCGCCAGCACATTCAGCATCCAATGTATGCCGTAATTCAAATACACATAAGCCGTGCCGGGAACATTTTCCTCACAAAAAATCCGGCTGCTTTTCCGGGTCGCCGTATGACAGGCCGCATCCCCCTCGATCGCATACGCCTCCACCTCCACAATCCGCCCGCCACAACCAGCCCACACGATTTGCACGCCTATCAAGTCGCGCGCGACCGTCAGGAAGTGCCGGTCAAAGAAGCTGAATCCACAAATGGCTGCCTCGGATAAATTGTGGGGGGTGGGATTTTCCATTCTACTGGAGGAGGTCTTCAGACCGCTTTTAACCTTCAAGGCGGGCGGCCGTTCAGGGATTGGAAAGTAGCTATTTCAAGGATTCACCCGGATCCTCCATCCGGAAGATTTAGCGTCGCTTTCCCATACCACTCGGCGATAACCAGTGTCGAAAGCGTCCTCGGAGGGATGCCACACCCTACTGTCGAGCGCCCACAGCGGAGTAAAAAGCCACTGCCATGTCTTTTTGAATTTGCTGCGGTGATCCGGAAAACCTTTGGGGCACCAGATATGCCATTTCACATGGTTCGCGCCATCCAGTTTTCCAAAACCAAATACGGAGGGAATGTAGGTGCCACTGATCGACAGGGTCCAATAAGTAAATACATAGAGCCCCAGCACCAAACAGATAACCCGAACCCGTGCCCGGGGTTTTAGCTCCCCGGGCAGGGCCTGGGAGGTGTCGGTCACGACCAGATGACTGAAAACTACGCCCGCATTTCCTGGGAAAGCTGACACACTTTCTCCAGCTGCGGTTTGGGCAGGTCGTCGATCTGGATGATGTGGTCGTTCCGGTCGAGGACGGAGAAGGTGGTGCCCATGAGGCCTTCCTTCATTTCCACGCTGATGATGTCTTTCCACTGGTGGTCCTCCACGCGGCTGCCACCGAGGCTTTGGCGGATGAGGATGAGGCGCTCGTTGGTGACGACCACGCAGTCCGGCTTGGTTTTCATCAACTTGCGCTTTTGATGGGCGATGTAGAAAATCTGCTCATGGCTGCTGATGAGCTGGGTCACCTGTTGATAGACCTCGGCGACGACGTCGGATTCCTGGCCTTCATCCATGAAATGCAGGAGCGCTTCCTCGACTTCGAACACCTCGTCCAAGGGCTTCCACTCGCCGAGACCTTCATAATACACAAGGTCGCGCCGGTTGAGTTGTCCTTCATTCAGAAGTGATAGCAATTGCTCTTCATCGAAGGGGCCGTGTTGTTCGTTTTCTTTGGAGACGAAGATTTCCATGGGAGTGGCTTCGGGTGGGGGGTGGATGGTAATTACAATGTCAACTTAATGGAATGGACGACAAGAAGCGAGAAAAAGTTGCGTGCTTCCAATAAAAATCAGGGATTTCCCGGGAATTTGCAACTAGCCTCGCGCCCTTTTCCTCATGGCCCGCCGCCGACCCGATCCCGCCCCCCAGCCGGAGGACCCCACTCCCAAAAAGTCCGCCGCGAAATCCCGTGCGCCAATCCCGAAGAAAACGGCGGAAAAACCAGCCCCACGCCCGCGCCGCAAGTCCCCGGTTCCCAAGCCCCAGCTGCCTTCCGCGGCCGCCCCATCCTCACCCGCGCAGTCCTTACCCACCCCGCCCTCAACCGCGCCGCCGACACTCACGGCTGGCGCGAAACCCCCGGCAGGATCGACGTCCCCCGCATTGACGGACGGCTCAATGGCCCCCCCCGCCGCGCCGGATGCGGAAAGCCTAACCGCCATCCCTTCCCCGCACGCCCTGGAAGCCCGGACGCCGCCTCCGGAGTCCAACTCTTCCGACCCCTCCGGCGCTCCGCGCGCCGCCTGCCTGCCCCGGCTGGTTTTTCTTATCTTATTCATCCTCGGTGGAACCATGACCGCCCTGGAGGTGCGCAATGTGTTGCGGCATCCCTCCGTCCTGTTCCGCAACGGACCGAAGGACGCCCCGCGCCTGGTCTTCTATCAAAAAGGCCACGCCTCCGCGCGGGAGGCGTTTTTGTTGGAGGAACCCACCGGCCCCGACGGCCCGCCCCGGCTGATCCAACGCATCGACTGCCGTCCGCAATTTTCCGAGATCGGGGAAATCCGTTGGACCGCCGACGGCCAGGCCGTTTACGCCGCCGGCCGCACCCCGCAAAGCCGCGGCGTGCCGGTCATCCGATGGCTACATGAATTCGCCCCCCGCCCAAAACCCGGCCCAAAACCCAGTCCGAAAGCCGACCCAAAAACCGACCCGGCCGACTCCGACTCCGACTCCGACTCCGACTCCGACTCCGACTCCGATTCAGACGCCTCCTCCTCCCCCTCCGAAACCGCGCGCGCCTCCGCCTCCGCCTCCGCGACACCGTCCCCCGCCCCTGCGGAAGGCCGCCTTTTCGTTTCCCAACCCGCCTTCGCCCTCCCCGGTCGCACCGCCTTTGTGGAAAACGCCGCCGCGCTCACCGCCCGTTGGAAGCAACACCAGGGCGCAGGCCCCATCGCCGCCGCCTGGTATGACCTTGGAGCGAAGGGCGACCACCTCTTCTCCTGGCAAACCACCCGCTGGGAAAACGCCCTTGGCGACTAGCCCCGCCCCTCCCGCGCATTCTCTGCCCAATCTCTGCCCAATCTCTGCCCAATCTCTGCCCATTCTCTGCCCATTCTCCGCCTCTCCCCCTTATTCTCCGCCCGTCCCCCTCATTCCTCCTGGTGCCGCTCCTCCACCCGCGCCGCCAGCCATAACAAATCGCTCAGCCGATTCAGCCAGGCTCCCGGCACCCCGTCCACCGGCTGGTCCTGCGACGGGAGGGAAATCACCGCGCGCTCCGCCCGCCGGCACACGCAGCGCGCCATTTCCAGCATCGCCGCCCCCGCCCCGCCCTTTTCGCCCGGCATGGACCACCCCTTGAAGCCGCCCGGAAACGAATCCTCCCACTCCGTGCACACCCGCGTCAGCTCCTCCACCGCTCCGGTCTCCAAGCCCTTGAAACCCATGGCCGTATAACGCTCCGCCTGCTCCGGCCCCGCCGACAGCATCCCCATCAGCGCCACCAGATTCCCCTGCGCCCGCACCACCTCCGCGCGCACCTCCGCCGAGCCCACAAAAACCCGCGCCAACCCCAGCGCCGCGTTCAGCTCATCCACCTCCCCCACCGCCGCCAAACGCGGATGCGACTTCCCCACCCGGCTTCCCAGCAATAAATCCGTCTCCCCGGCATCCCCGCGTTTTGTAGTAATAGACATTGCCATTCCCGCTTTTCCCACAAAACCCCCCACCCCGCCAGCGCTTACCTCATCACCCACCTCAAATTTCAGATTTCAAATTCAAGATCTCAAATTCCACCACGTCCCATATTCCCACTTTCCATTTCCCAGATTTCCCAATTTCTCAATTTCTCGATTTCCTAATTTCTTAATTTCCAAATTTCAAAAAAGCCGTGCCCGGGTGGGTTTCCCCGGCCCGGGCACAGTTTCTTGCAGCAACCCCCGATCTGGATGCGGAATGGCCCCTGGCCCACTTCCGCTGAAAATAAATTGGATGACAATCCATTCATCAGCACCATCCATGCCACCCTCCCGCCCCAAAACCGACTCATAATCCCCGTTTTTTGCATGCCATGCCCTCAGGAAATCGGAATCAATCAATATTAACGCAAAATATTGGCTGAAATTCTTTAAAGACTCTGCTTTTCTATCGATGACAAACCGCCCTTGCCCGGCCACTGTAATAATTTATGTCCGCAACCGATCCCGTCGTCCTCGAACTCGCCGCCCTTAAGAACCTTGGAGAAAAGACCGCCCTATGGCTGGTGGACGCTGGCGTCCGCAGCCGCAGCGAGATGGCGAAACTCGGGGCCATTGAAGTCTGCCGCCGCATGCTCCTCGCCGGTCATCCGGTCTCCCTTGTCGCCGCCTACGCGATTGAAGGCGCCCTGACCGACACCCACTGGAACCAAATTCCCCCGCAGAAAAAACTCGAGGTCCAGCGCCTCTTCGCCGTCATGAAGCGCGGCATCGCCGCCGGCCCGCCCGTCACCAAAGCCAGCGCCCGCCCCGCCGCCAAAGCTGCCGCCGCCGCCGCAGCCGCCGCCTCTGAAGCCGCCCCTGCGGAATCGGAAACCAAAGCCGACGCCACCGCTCCCGCCGCCGCGAAGTCCGCCCCCAAAACCCCGGCCAAACCCGCCGCCAAGCGCAAAGCCTGACCCGTCGCCCCGCGCCGCCCCTCCCCCGCGCCGCCCCTCCCCCGCGCCCCCATTCCACGGGCGCCCCGGAGCCGCCAACCGGGCAATCGACTCTTGCATTCCGCCCGGTTCCGTCCGACTCGGTTCATTTTGCGCCCCACCCGATGAAGTTTGCGATTTTCGGCGATATTCACGCCAACCTCGAAGCCTTTGATGCCGTCATGGCCGACGCCTCCGAACAAGGCGCCACGGACTATGTCTGCATCGGAGACGTGGTCGGCTACAACGCCAACCCCGCCGAATGCGTCCACCGCCTTCAGGAAATGGGCTGCCCCGTCGTCAAAGGCAACCACGACGAGGAAGCCTCCGCCGACACCGAGATCGTGGGCCTCAACCCCCTCGCCCAGGCCGCCCTGGAATGGACCCGCCGCGCCCTTTCGGATGAGGACAAAGCCTGGCTCCGCGCCCTCCGCATGGTCCGCCAGGTCCGGGACTTCACCATCGTCCACAGCACCTTGGACACCCCCACCAGCTGGGCCTACGTCATGAATAAATTCGACGCCATGGCCAGCTTCTCCTATCAATTCACCCAGGTCTGCTTCTTCGGCCACACCCACACACCCAAGGTCTACAAAAAAGGCAACACCGTCACCGTCGAAAACACCGAATACACCCGCCTCGAACCCGGCCGGAAATATTTCATCAACGTCGGCAGCGTCGGCCAACCCCGCGACGGCGACTGGCGCAGCGCCTACGCGCTCTACGACCACGACAACCAGGAAATCTCCATCCGCCGCCTCCCTTACGACATCGAGACCACCCAGCGCAAAATCCGCGCCGCCGGCCTCCCCGACGCCCTCGCCGAGCGCCTCGCCCTCGGCAAATAATTCCGCCGCCAGCCCGCCCAAAGGAGGGTGGACATCCTGTCCACCAGCCCACCTCCCGGCCATCCCAACGCCAACGGAGCCGTCACCCCCAGCCGATGCCTCAAGCCGGCGAACAGCCAGCGCCCCCCAGCCTATCCTGCCACGAAAGCACCAGACCGCGTAGCGGTTACGGGGGATAGCCGTGGGATTTATCCCACGGTTGTTATACCAATTCCAGCTG
>JAQGPD010000205.1 GCA_028293305.1 Verrucomicrobiales bacterium
TTCCGCATTGGGTCACCCCCGATTCCTCCCTCCAAAAAGTCCGCCTCATCGCCCAAAACGCCGCCATCCAGACCCGCCACACCGTCCTGGAAAATCCCCTCGGCCCCCCCGGCTCCGGCGCCTTCTACCCTTTTGGAAATTTCCCCTCCACCCGCGAGCGCATGGTCGTCTACCGCCGCGAGGCCCCCCTCCTCGCCCGCCGCGCCGCCGAGGCCCTTTTGGAAAAAACAGGCTCCCTCACCGGAGTCACCCACCTCATCGTCACCACCTGCACCGGATTCTTCGCCCCCGGCATCGATATCGACCTCATCCAACACCTCTCCCTTTCCCCCACCATCAAGCGCACGGTCATCGGCTTCATGGGATGTTATGCCGCCCTCACCGGACTCCGCCAGGCCCGCGAAATCATCCTCGCCCAGCCCGATGCCCAGGTCCTCATGGTCAATGTGGAACTCTGCAGCCTCCACCTCCAGGAAACCGACCTCCTCGACCGCCTCGTCTCCTTCTGTCTCTTCGCGGACGGCGCCGCCGCCTCCCTCATCACCGCCCAACCCGCCGGCCTCCGACTCGATAACTCCTTCACCGCCCTCAGCCTCGCCGATGCCGACCGCATGTCGTGGATGGTTGAGGATCAAGGATTCGCCATGACCCTCGACGCCCGCGTCCCCGTCAAAATCAAACAATTCCTCGCCAAAAACCCCCACCTCATCGGACGCTGCGCCGCCCCCGGAGCCGACGACCTCTGGGCCATCCACCCCGGCGGCCGCATGATCCTCGACGCCCTCCAGGACCACTTTTCCCTGACAGAAGCCCAGATGGAACCCTCCCGCTCCGTCCTGCGCGACTACGGCAACATGTCCTCCGCCACCATCATGTTCGCCCTCCGCCGCCTCCTGGAATCTCCTCTGCCCGACTCCCACCCCCGCCCCGGCCACGCCCTGGCCTTCGGCCCCGGCCTAACCGTCGAAGGCCTCGACTTCACCCACCTCGGCACCACGCCGGGTTAAGGCCCCAAGCGCCCGGCTTTTCAGAGCCTTTGCACCTGGACCGGCCGCTGAAGCAGGGACTCCAACTTGGCGGTGATATCCGACACGATAACAGAAACCGTCTCCGGCGGCAGCGCCCCCTCCACCACCACCAGCAGCCGGGAGCCTTCCTCCTTGTAACGAACCACCACCCCTTGCACGGAAATCCGCGTCCCTCGGAAGTCCTCACCCCATTGGGAATAGTCATCCTCATCCCATGTGAAAGGGCCATCCTTATCGAATGGCTCCTCGGCTTCCTCCAAATACTCCTGCGTGTCCGGGATTTCCTCGTGAGGCACCGGCGGATGATAGAGCCCACGGATCACCTCCGGGTCCGGCAGCAGACCCTGCAACAACGGAAGCCTCGTCAGCGAATCAACTGACAACGCATAATTCTCCCACGGCTTTTGCGTTAGCCGCTGCCATTCCCAGGTGGTCAGATCCAACGCCCATTGATCGGGATTCTCGTGACAGCCTTCATATTTTTCCGACACCGGCTTCACCAGGCCGCCACTGATAACAATAGACTTTCCATCGCCGCTCAACTCCGCCACATGCTTATGCAACCAGCCAGGCGTCGGGCCGGCAGTAACGATCCGACGCATCGCCCAGGTGACGGTGTCGAGTTCAAAGACCTGGGTCGCTTGTTCCTCGTGGCTCGGTTTGTAACCGAGATTCCCGATGATGATGATCCTGCGGTCCACGAGAGTGGCGGTGTGAAAGTCCGTCGGCGGGAAAACGTCCCCGGGGTATCCATAAATGTCCAAAGTGCCGTCGGGGTGTTGCACGGTGACATCGTTATAGATTTGAAAGTCCGGATCATAACTATCCTCGTGCTCGCCGGCGATCATGACGGCGCGCCCATCCGGGAGTCGGGTCACGGATTGGCCCATCCGCTCAAAACACCATGCCGGGCCCGGACGGGAGGCATCGAAAGGCCTCGGATAACCAAAACGCCCCCTCGCTTTGTGGGCATCGATCCGGGTGCGGACCAGCCATTCCCATAACGGATTATTCATGCGCTGGGGATTGGCATCGCCGAAACGTGGCGCCCACCACTCATGGACCATTTCCGGCGTGATGGCGCTGGAATCCAGGCGGTCGGGGTGATAGCGCTTGGGCCGTCTGGTCCGGTTATGGGCGGGGTTGGGCATTTTGGTTGTTATATCCGAAATGGCGGCCGGACATTCCAGCAAAATATTCCGGCTCCCGCAAAAACCCGGCGAACGCCTGATTTTGTGATTGAGTCCCGGGCGCGTTCCCGCACACTGGCGGCATGCAACTATCACCTCCGGCCGGCTTCGGGTTCCTGCCTTTGCTCACTGCGCTTGTGGGCGTTTTTCTCAGCGCCCTGCCCGCCCAGGCGCGCCTTGGCGAGACCCGCGAGGAATGCGCCGTGCGTTACGGTCCGGCCATCGCGGAGGTCGCGCCGCTGTTGGAGTCGGCCAACTGCGCGGTTTTCATGAAAGGCGAAATCCGGGTGCGCATTGAATTCCTCAATAACAAAGCCTCCTACCTCAGCTTCTCCCGCCCCGGCCTGCGCCAGGAGGACCGGCAGGTGATCCTGGAGGCCAATGCCGGCCCCATGGTCTGGAGTCCGCCCGCGGAATTCCTCGGCCGCCTCTGCTGGACCGCCCCCGCCAATGCCAAGGAGCCCGCCCGCCACGCCGCCGCCTACTCCGCCACGGATAACAATTACTTGGACATCGCCACCGACGAATGGGCAAAAGCCATGAAGGCGCAGCAAGCCATCCAATTCGCCGTCCAACCGCAGGCCCTCCCGGCCTCCAGCACGAGAACCCCAGGCTCCAGTCCAGCCGCCACCCCCGGATCCGGCGCCGGCGCGGACTCCCCGCAAAAAGGAAAACTCGACGGTTTCTGATCGGCGGTTCCGGGTGTAACGGCCTCTGCAGCAAGCCACCTCACGCCCCCACCCCGCCACGCCGCGCCCATCCCCGCCACGCCGCCATCTCCGACCGCGGGTCCTGGACCCGCCGCCCGAGTTGCCCCGTGCGCCACCCCTCCCGCCAACCCAACACCGCTTTTCCGCCTTTCCCGTTTTTGTTATGATGATGCGGTTTTCCATCCTCTTCCTCCTCATCGCGGGGATCTTTCTCGTCCTCTTCCTGCGCCGCGTCATGGGCGCTCCCAGCGCGGACAACGACCGCGTCGCGGAAGTGCGCCGACGCCTCGGCCCCCACCTGAACGAGGAACTCAAACGCGCCCATCTGAAACCCGGTGCGCCCGTTTTCATCCGCATCTTCAAGGAGGAAAAAGAACTCGAGTTCTGGATGCGCGACGAAATGGGCGGGCGCTATGTGTTGTTTAAAAAATGGCCCATCGCCACCTACGGCATCGGCACGCTCGGGCCCAAGCTGCAGGAAGGCGACGGCATCGCCCCGGAGGGATTCTATCACATCGCCGCCCGGCAGATGAACCCCAACTCCAAATACCACCTCGCCTTCAACCTCGGCTATCCCAACGCCTACGACCTGCATTACAAACGCACCGGCTCCGCGCTCATGGTCCATGGCAGCAATGTCTCCATCGGTTGTTATGCCATGACGGACCCGGTCATCGAGATCATCTACCTCCTCATGGACGCCGCCTTCCGCGGGAAACGTCAGGACGAAATCTCCGTCCACTGCTTCCCCTTCCGCCCCACCGAAGCCCGCCTCGCCCAGGCCCTGACGGAAAATCCGGACCTCCACCCCTTCTGGCAAAACCTCAAGGAAGGCTACGACCTCTTCGAAAAATCCAAAGTCCCGCCCCTCGTCGGCCAAAAGGAAGGAAAGTATGTCTTCCGCCGCCGGGACCCGTGAGAAGCCGGAACCGATTTCAGAAAGCAGAGGTCAGAGGTAAGCAGTCGGCAGTCGGCGGTCGAAAATCCCG
>JAQGPD010000208.1 GCA_028293305.1 Verrucomicrobiales bacterium
GTCCCGCTCCGGCGAGGCAGGCAGCCCGGCGACCCAACCGGAGGCGGCGGCGGCATCGTCCGCCCCCCAATAAAACGCCATCTCGGCGGCGGCGCTTCTGGCCTGGGCGGACGTCGGCAGGGCCTGCACCCAACGCGCGGCGGCGGCGGGGTCCACTTCCTCCCATCCGGAAATAAGCTGCGCATAATGCTCCGGTGTCGCGTCCGGGCGTTGCAGCAAAGCGGTCGCCACCTCCGCCGGCCGCAAACGCGCGGTATTGTAAACATGATCGGTGGTCACGGGCAGCGCGGGATCACGCAACACGGCCAGGCCAGCCTCCCCCGAGTCATTGCTGCCGGTCCGCAGAATGGCGGCTTCCAACATTTTCCGGTCGGCCGGGGAATCTGTCAGGGATGCCAGTTCCGCGGCCAGGGCGGGATCCGCAGCTGCGGCCCAGCCGAAGTCGAGTGCGATACTTTCCACCAAAATGGAGCGCGCTTTTCCCGCAGGCACATTCCGCAATTCCCGCCAAATCTCCTTGGATAGCGCAGGATCGTCCGGCCCTCCCCATTGCCGGCAGATCCGGATCGTGGCGGCCTCGTCAAAACCGGCTTCGGCCAACAGTCCCAGCGCCTGGACCAGTCCTTTTTTGGAGGCCTCGGTGAAAACCCTGCCCAACATTTCATCGCCGCCCCCGCCTTCCCCGACCTCCAGCGACCGGCGGCCCCATGTCAAAGCCTCCAGCGGCGCCACGCCGCCCCAGCGCGTCAGCAAGTCCCCCATGGCATCCTGCAACTGGCTGGTGGCGACCTTTTCCCGCGCCAGCCAATCCGCCGCCCGGCCCAGGTCCGCATCCGCGAATCCCGCCACGGCGGCAGCCATGTAACCGGCTTTCATATTCGGATGTTTTTCAAGATCCACCCAGGCCCGCATCGCCTCCGGATCCTGCCGCGCCCAGCTCTCCATGATCTGCGCCGCCTGGCCGAAATACTCCCCCGGAGCGTCCGGCGTGCCGATCCTCCGCAGCGCCTCCGCCGGCGACGATTTCCACAGTGACGTCAAAAAATTCTCCCTCATCGTGTCGGACCCGGACACATCCGATCCGTCCCCCGGGTCCACGGAAAACAGCCGTTCATCGCCCGACCGCGCCATCAGCTCCTCCGTCAAAGTCCGGCGACCCGCCACGGGGATCAACGCACTGTGATTCAAAAACCAGGCCGCCGCCGCCTTCGCATCCCGGTCCATCCACGCCGCCATCACCGCGCTCCACGCCTCCGGCCCGCCTGCCGCCGCCATGGCTTCCAGACAACCCGCGGGATCCACCTGGCTCCAACGCATCACCAAAAACCGGCGCTTCAAATCATCCCCCGGACTCCGCCGCATCTCCTCGCGGAAAAACCCAGCCAATTCCTGCGGCGTCGCCCTTAACAACTTCAAAGCCAACGCCATGGCCTCCTTCCCCGCCGGTGTCGCATCCGAAACGCCCGGCGGAATAAGCGGCGATTTTTCACCCTCTCCCGTCAACCCCGCCGCCCTCAATGCCTCCCCACCCCACGCCCAACGCCTGGCCGCAAAGCCGCCCCCCGCCGCCAACACGGCACCCGCGACCACCCAGGGAACTGCGATTCTCATATCAGATTATTCAAAGACCATCTCAGAATCCGCCCCCACAAACAAGCCCACGCACGCCCATCCCCACAAAAAACAAAACCCTCGTTTCCCGGCAGTGCCCTGCCCTGCCCCACCTAGCAAGTCACGCCCACCACTGGCCACCGTCGTATGATAGAGCTCCTATCCGTCACATCCCCTCCCCACCTCGCACCTTGGAAAGGAGCACGGGCCTCTGGCCCGTGTGTTTCTAAACCCATCACACCTAATACCCCTCACACCCCTAACACCCCACACACCCGCCACCCCGCCCGTCCCAAAAAAACACCCACCCCCCACTTTTTCTGGAACCCCGCCTCCCCGCCGCGTATTCTCCGGCATGTTCCACCGCGGCCAACCCGTCCCCACTCTCAAATTTCCCACCGGCAACATCGGGCGGATTCCACCGCTCTGCCTCGTCGCCTTGGCCTTGGCGGCTTTATCCCTCACTTCAAAAACCCACGCTCAGGACCAAAAACAATCCCAGTCCCCAGCTGCTTCCACCCCAACCCCTGACACTTCCCCAGCCGCGGCCCCAGCACCCTCCCCACCGCCCCTCCCCAGCCTGGAGGTCCTCGCCAAAAAAACCAAACCCGCCCTCGTCGCCATCTATCCTGGCGGGCGGGAGGGCACCGACATCGGGATCGGGTCGGGATTTGTTATTTCCGAGGACGGCCTCATCGCCACGAACCTCCACGTCATCGGCGAAGGCCGACCGCTGCGGGTGGAATTTCCTGACGGAAACAGCCGCGAGGTCATCGGCATCCATGCCTGGGACCGCACCCGGGATCTGGCGATCATCCGCGTCGCCGGCGCGGGGCTGACCCATCTGCAATTGGGCGATTCCGCCGCCGTCGAGCAGGGCACTCCGGCCATCGCCATGGGAAATCCCCTCGGCCTCCGCTACAGCCTCGTGGAGGGCCTCATCTCCGCCCGCCAGGAAATCGAGGGCCGCCCCATGCTCCAACTCGCCATGCCCGTGGAACGCGGAAACAGCGGCGGACCGCTTCTGGACAAAATGGGACGCGTCCTCGGCATCGTCACCCTTAAGAGCGCCCTGACCCCCAATCTCGGATTCGCCGTGCCGGTGAACGAGCTCAAAATCCTCCTGGAAAAACCGAACCCCGTCGCCCTCAAAAACTGGCTCACGCTCGGCGCCCTGAACCCCAAACTCTGGCAAGCCTCGACTCCCGGCGGCGGATCGCATTGGACGCAACGCGCGGGCACCATCCAAGTCCGCGGCACCGGCCCCGGATTCGGCGGACGCACCCAGTGTCTATCCACCGCCACGACCCCCACGCCCACCTGCGAGATCAGCGTCCGCGTGAA
Organism: Verrucomicrobiales bacterium; assembly: GCA_028293305.1. GTDB lineage: Bacteria > Verrucomicrobiota > Verrucomicrobiia > Verrucomicrobiales > V1-33 > CAIZWU01. The sequence goes on from JAQGPD010000208.1 coordinate 2,956, forward strand.
GCTGGAGGACGAATCCGGCGCCGCCGGCCTCTCGTTCTGCTCGGACGGCGCGGACACCCACTACGGCTTTTATCCCACCAACGGCGCCATGCGGCTAACCAGATTCGAGGGTCCTGACATCAATTCCTGGACGATTTTGGAAACCGCGCCATCGCCTCACTATCAACCCGGTGCGTGGAACCACCTCCGTATCGCCATCGAGCCTGGCAAAATCACCTGTTGGATCAATAACGAACTCTTTTACACCGCCACGGACCCCACGCTGCGCCCCGGTGCGGCCGGGCTTTGCCAGTTCCGCGGCACTTCCGCCGACTTCCGCGACTTCAAAATCCTGCCCGGCCTTTCCAATCCCGCCGCCCCCGCGCCCGAGCCGCTCGTCAAAGCCATCCAGTCCCTCTCCGCCGGCCGCGAAGCCCTCCCGGAACTCCGCGCCACCCTGGCCGCGGATCCCCTGACCGCTCTGGCGCTCGCCTCCCAGGAAGCGGCCATTCTCGAAAAAAGAGCCGCCAACCTCCGCCGCGTCGCCACGGAAGCCGCGGAAGCCGCCGTGGTTTCCCAACTCGCCACCCTGACACAAACCGGCGATGACACCGCCATCCCCCTCGCGGAGGCCGCGCTGCTCATTTCCCGACTGGACCACCCGGAGCTGGACCCCCTGCCCTACCTGGCGGAAATCGACCGCATGGCCGCCGACCTCACCGCCTCCCTGACAGAAACGGACCGCGCCACCCCCACCGCCACCCTGCTGGCGCTGAACCGATGGCTCTTCACGGAAAACGGATTCCACGGCCCGCGGGATGATTTTCATAACAAGTCCAACAGCTACCTCAACGAAGTCATCGACGACCGCGAAGGCCTGCCCATCACCCTCGCCATCCTCCACCTGGAACTCGGCCGCCGCCTCGGCCTAACACTCGAAGGCATCCCCCTGCCCGGCCGTTTCGTCACGCAACTCCGCCTCCCCGACGCTCCGGACGGCGGACCTTACATCGATGTTTTCGACAACGGCCGCGTTTTAAACCGCACCCAGGCCACCGCCATGGTCCTGCAAACCACCTCCGAAGCCCCCGGCGAAAACGACCCCGCCTGGCAGCCCGCCAAAAAGCGCGACATCCTCCTCCGCGTCCTCAACAACCTGACTAACGAAGCCGTCGCCGCCGAGGACACCACCCGGCTCCTCCGCTACCTCTCCGCACAAATCGCCCTGGAACCCGCCTCGCCCAACCCCCGCCTCCAACGCTTCTACCTCCTCAGCCGCGCCAACCGCCGCGAGGAAGCCCGCGCCGACGCCGCCTGGCTCCTGGAACACCGCCCCCCCGGCACCGACGAACAACAACTCCGCACCCTCCTCGAAGGCCTCTAACCCCCCAAAGGACCGCGACTTTGTAAGTCGCCCCGGCAACCCCGGAAAATCCCC